>JAWWBS010000011.1 GCA_033720895.1 Gammaproteobacteria bacterium | reverse complement strand
TGCACTGGCGCGGCCGTCCATCGGCTTGATCACCAACGCCGGCGAAGCCCATCTCGAGGGTTTCGGCGGTATCGAAGGCGTGGTGCGGGGCAAGGGCGAGATGTACGCCGGTGTGCAGGATGGCGGCACCTGCATCATCAATGCGGACCAGCCCTGGCAGGACGAATGGCGGGAACGCGCCGGGTCGCGGCGGGTGATCACCTTCGGCCAGGCCGGTGCGCATGATTTCCATGTCGTCGGCGGTATCGATGAAGCCGATGGCCAGCTGAGGTTTTCCATGGTCACGCCGGATGGCGAAGTCCAGGTAGCGCTGCCCATGGCAGGTCGCCACAACGTCAAGAATGCGCTGGCTGCCGCTGCTGCGGCCTGGTCCTGCGGTTGCTCGCTGGCAGAAATACAGGCCGGGCTCGCCGTGGCACGCAATGTATCCGGTCGCATGCATGTCGAGCAGCTGGCTGACGATATCGAGCTGGTGGACGACACCTACAACGCCAATCCCCTATCGATGCGCGCCGCCGCCGAATGGCTAGCGGGTCGTGGTCGTCCGGGCTGGCTGGTTATGGGTGACATGGGCGAGCTGGGTCCGGAAGAACAGCAGTTGCATGAAGATGTCGGGCGCTTTGCGGCAGAGCAGGGCGTGACGCGCTTCTACGCGGTGGGCGAGCTCAGCAAGCACGCCGCGAAAGGGTTCGGCGCAGATGCCCGTCACTTCGATTCGGTCGAGGCGCTGATCGAGGCGCTGACTGCAGATATCAAGACCGGCATCACGGTGCTGGTCAAAGGGTCGCGTGCTGCTCGCATGGAGCGAGTCGTCGCGGCGCTCCGCCTGGGAGGAACTGCCTGATGTTGATGTATCTAGCTGACTACCTGAGCCAGTTCTATTCCGGCTTCAATGTATTCCAGTACCTGACGCTGCGCGCCATTCTCGGCGCGCTGACTGCGCTGCTGGCCGGTTTCATCATTGGTCCCTGGATGATCCGTCATCTCACGTTCCGCCAGATCGGCCAGACCGTTCGCGATGATGGCCCGACCTCGCACCTCACCAAGGCAGGTACGCCGACCATGGGCGGACTGCTGATCCTGTTCGGCATCGTGGTCAGCACGCTGTTGTGGGGCGACCTGCAGAATCGCTTCGTGCTGATCGTGCTGCTGACGACGATCGGCTTCGGTGTGGTCGGCTTTGTCGACGACTACCGCAAGCTGGTGTTGAACGATCCCGTCGGCCTGCCGGCTCGCTGGAAGTACCTGTCGCAATCGGTGGTCGGACTTGCGGCTGCGCTGGCGCTCTACCATTACGCAGCGACCCCCATCGAGACGGCATTGATTGTTCCCTTCTTCAAGAATGTCGCCATTCCGCTGGGGCCGTTCTTTGTCGTGCTGACCTACCTGGTCATCGTTGGCACCAGCAATGCGGTCAATCTGACAGACGGACTCGACGGCCTGGCCATCATGCCGACCGTGCTCGTTGGTGGTGCGCTCGGCGTGTTCGCCTATGCCAGTGGCAATGTCAATTTTGCCAACTACCTGACGATTCCCTATGTGGAAGGCGCTGGTGAGGTGGTCGTGTTCTGCGGTGCACTCTGCGGCGCCGGACTGGCCTTCCTCTGGTTCAACACTTACCCGGCCCAGGTATTCATGGGCGATATCGGTGCGCTGGCACTGGGTGCGGCGCTGGGAACTGTTGCGGTCATCGTCCGGCAGGAGCTGGTGCTGTTCATCATGGGTGGCATCTTCGTGGTGGAAACCTTGTCGGTGATGTTGCAGGTGGCGTCGTTCCGCCTGACCGGCAAGCGGATCTTCCGCATGGCGCCGCTGCACCACCACTACGAATTGAAGGGCTGGCCGGAGCCCAAGGTCATTGTCCGTTTCTGGATCATCACGGTGATTCTCGTGCTGATCGGTCTTTCAACCCTGAAGATTCGCTGAGGACGTCGGTTGCATGCCTGAAGCATCAACACAACAAGGCGCTGGAAAGGCCATGATCATCGGTCTCGGCATGACCGGCCTGTCCTGTGCGCGTTACCTCCATGGCAAGGGTTATGCCGTGGCGGTGACCGACAGCCGTGCAGCGCCGCCGGGGCTGGCCGACCTGCAGCGTGACATTCCCGATGCTGCGATTTTCGTTGGCGGCTTTTCGGACGTGGCGCTGGCCAGTGCCGATCTCGTGCTGGTGTCGCCGGGCATTCCGCTGAACGATCCCTTCATTCTTCGCGTGCGCGATGCCGGCGTCGACCTGATCGGCGATATCGAACTCTTCGCCCGGGAGGCGCAGGCACCGATCGTTGGTGTCACTGGCTCCAACGGCAAGAGCACCGTGGCAACGTTGTTTGCACTGATGGTGCAGTCCGCCGGCATGAGGGCTGGCCTGGGCGGCAATGTCGGACGTCCCGCGCTCGAATTGCTGGACGAGGCAGTGCCAGATTTCTACGTGCTGGAACTTTCGAGCTTCCAGCTCGAATCGACTCGTTCGCTCGAGTGCCGGGCGGCGTCCGTGCTGAACATCAGCCCGGATCACATCGACTGGCACGGTTCCCTGGAGCACTACGCTGCTGCCAAGGCCCGCCTGTTCGATGGTGCGCAGGTCTGCGTCTTCAATCGTGACGATGCCGAAACCGTGCGGATGGGCGAGGCCCGGGACAATGCCGTGTCGTTCGGTCTCGATGCGCCGGAGCGTGAAATCGATTTCGGCCTTCGCGAGAAGGATGGTCGCTACTGGCTGGCGCGTGGCAGCGAGTCGCTGCTTCCGGTAGACGAGATGTTGCTGGCCGGCCGGCACAACTGGGCCAACGCGCTGGCATGCCTCGCGTTGGGTTTCTCCTGCGGCCTGCCAAAGATGGCAATGCTGGAAGCCCTGCGTACCTTCCGCGGGCTGCCGCATCGCATGGCCTGGGTTGCCGAGCACAACGGTGTTCAGTACATCAACGATTCGAAAGCCACGAACGTCGGCGCCGCGATTGCCGCCATCACGGGTTCGACGCGGCCCGTCGTGCTGATTGCCGGTGGTGATGGCAAGGGTGGTGACTTCGACGCGCTGGTCGAGGCCTTGCCGGGCAAGGTGCGGCACGTCGTGTTGATCGGCCAGGATGCCGATCGTATCGCCGCAGCTCTGGATCACGACGGCGCCGAAATCGACTGGCAGCGGGCGGGCAGCATGCACGAGGCTGTCATGCTTGCCAGCAGGGTTGCCGAGTCCGGGGACATGGTTCTCCTGTCGCCCGCCTGCGCGAGCTTCGACATGTTTTCCGGTTACGCGGATCGCGGCAAGGCATTCGTGAACGCCGTGGAGGCGCTGGCATGACGGCACGGACTGCACACTTCAGGCAGTCGGGCTTCGAGGGCCGGCCGTTGCCCGTGGACGTTCCCTTGCTGCTGTCCGCGCTGATGCTGCTGGCGCTGGGCATCGTGTTTGTCGCCTCGGCATCGGTGGCGCTCGCCGAGCGCGAGACCGGCGAGATGTTCTATTTTGCCAGCAAGCAGCTTACCTATGCCGCTGCCGGCAGCCTGTTCGCCTTGTTCATGGCGGTGGTGCCGCTCGCTTTCTGGCGCCGCCTTGCGCCCCTGCTGCTGCTCGGCGCGTTCGCCATGCTGACGCTGGTGCTGGTTCCCGGCTTCGGTCACGAGGTTAACGGCAGCGTTCGCTGGCTGAAGATCGGCCCGATTCGCCTGATCCAGGCCTCCGAACCGGCCCGCCTGTTCATGTTCATTTTCATGGCTGACTACCTGGCTCGTCGCCAGTACGAAGTGCAGACGAGCTTTGCAGGTTTCGCCAAGCCGCTGGGCCTGACGGCGCTGGCGGTCATGCTGCTGCTGGGCGAGCCGGACTTCGGTGCTGCGACCGTGTTGCTGGCCACCATCATGGGCATGTTGTTCATTGGCGGTGCCCGGCTGCGCGACTTCCTGCTGCTGGTCGGCATCGCTGCTGCCGGCATGGCGACGCTGGCCGTGACCTCGCCCTATCGCCTCAAGCGCCTGACAACCTTCATGGATCCCTGGGCCGACCCGTTCAACAGTGGCTTCCAGCTGACACAGTCACTGATCGCCATCGGCCGGGGAGAATGGTTCGGTGTCGGGCTCGGGGCAGGTGTGCAGAAGCTCTTCTACCTGCCTGAAGCGCATACCGATTTCGTCTTTGCCGTCATCGCCGAAGAGCTTGGCCTGGTCGGCGTGTTGCTCGTGGTGGCGCTGTATGCCGTCTTCTTCTTCCGCAGCTTTGCGATTGCCAGGGCTGCGCTGGCTGCCGAACAGCGCTTCGGCGCTTACCTTGCCTACGGCATTGCGATCTGGATCGGCATGCAGGCGATGATCAACCTTGGCGTGAACATGGGCGTACTGCCCACCAAGGGCCTGACGCTGCCACTGATCTCTTCAGGTGGCTCCAGCCTGCTGGTGACGTCCGCTGCTGTCGGGCTGTTGTTGCGAATCGGTCATGAAGCCGACAAGGCCAATGATGTCTGGGCGCGCAAGAAGCAGGGGGTGACGGTATGAACGCCGTGACGCAGCTGCAGGCAGGCTCCATCCTGGTCATGGCTGGCGGCACCGGGGGGCATGTCTTCCCGGCCTTGAGCGTGGCGGATGTCCTGCGCGCCGAGGGCTGGCAAGTGACCTGGCTCGGTACACGGCGTGGCATCGAAGCGCGACTGGTCCCGGCCGCCGGCATTGATATCGAGTGGCTGGATGTCTCGGCCTTGCGTGGCAAGGGCGTGGCCTCGCTGTTGCTGGCACCCTTCAAGTTGTTGCGGGCCTGCTGGCAGGCGGGCAGGGTGATTCGTCGCATCAATCCGGATGTGGTCCTGGGCATGGGTGGCTTTGCCGCCGGACCGGGCGGCCTGGTGGCGAAGCTGCTTGGCCGACCACTGGTGATACACGAGCAGAACGCCGTCGCAGGACTGACCAATCGCGTATTGAGCAAGTTCGCGGACCAGGTCCTGGTGGCTTTCCCGGGTGCGCTGAGCGGTCGCAACGTGCGGAGCATCGGCAACCCGGTGCGCAAGGACCTGCAGGATATCGCTCCGCCGGAAGAGCGTTTCGCCGGGCGTAGCGGCTCGTTGCGCCTGCTGGTCGTAGGTGGCAGCCAGGGCGCTCGCGTCCTGAACGAGATGCTGCCCGCGGCATTGTCGCTGCTTGATGTCGATGTCACGGTGCGTCACCAGTGCGGTCGCGACAATGCGCCGATGGTCGAAGCGCGCTACGCCGACGCAGGTATCGATGCCAGCGTCGAACCGTTCATTGATGACATGGCAGCTGCCTATGCATGGGCGGATCTCGCGATCTGTCGCGCCGGTGCGATGACCGTGTTCGAACTCGCCACCGTCGGCCTCGGTGCAGTGCTGGTGCCGTATCCGCATGCGGTTGACGACCACCAGACGGCGAACGCGAACTACCTCGCCGCTGTCGATGCTGCCGAGATCATCCGCGAAGACTCGCTCGATGCGAACTCGCTGGCTGGCAGCCTGCGCAGCCACCTGGGCTCTCGGCAGGACTTGCTCGCGATGGCCGTGGCGGCCCGCGGCATGGCCCAGCCGCGTGCCGACCGCGAACTGGCCGCTGTGTGTGCCGCGCTGCATGACACGGCGAGGGAGGCGGCATGACGGACCGGATGCGCCGGATCAATTGCATTCACCTGGTCGGCATCGGCGGCGCCGGTGTTGGCGGAATTGCCGAAGTGCTGCTGAATCTCGGCTACAAGGTGCAGGGCAGCGACGCCCGCCCCAATGCCGTGACTCGTCATCTCGAATCGCTGGGTGCCAAGGTCTGGATCGGTCATGCGTCGGAGCAGGTGCTTGATGCCGACGTGGTGGTCGTGTCGACAGCAATCCCTGCCGACAATCCGGAAGTCAGTGAAGCTCGCGAACGCCGCATCCCGATCGTGCCACGTGCCGAAATGCTCGCCGAGCTGATGCGCTTCCGTGAAGGCGTTGCGATTGCCGGCACGCATGGCAAGACCACGACAACCTCGCTGGTGGCCAGCGTGCTGACCGAAGGCGGGCTTGATCCGACGTTCGTCATCGGTGGCCGTCTGAACAGTGCGGCTACCAACGCACGTCTCGGCGCCGGCAATTACCTGGTGGCCGAGGCCGACGAATCGGATGCATCGTTCCTGCATCTGCAGCCGGTCATTTCGGTGGTGACGAACATCGATGCCGATCACCTCGGCACCTATGAAAATGATTTCCAGCGCCTGCAGGACACCTTCGTGGAATTCCTGCATCACCTGCCGTTTTATGGCCTGGCGGTTCTCTGCAGTGACGACCCGGTTGTTGCGGCGCTGCTGCCGCGCATCAGTCGCCCGATCGTGACCTACGGAATCGACAACCCGGATGCCGATGTGCGGGCTTATGACATCCGGCAGCAGGAGGGACGTTCGCTGTTCAAGGTCCAGATCAAGGGTCGCGGCAAGCGCGATGACGACACCGCGCTCGATGTCGAGCTGAACATGCCCGGCAAGCACAACATCCTGAATGCGCTGGCAGCCATTGCCGTCGGTCGCGAGCTCGATATCAGCGACAGCGACATTCTCGCGGCACTGAAGATCTTCCAGGGCGTGGGTCGACGCTTCCACCGTTACGGTGAAGTGACCTTGCCGGATGGACGATCGATCGAACTGGTCGACGATTATGCTCACCATCCGCGAGAACTGAGTGCCGCCATCGAGGCCGCTCGCAGCAGCTGGCCGGATCGTCGACTGGTTGCCGTGTTCCAGCCGCATCGCTACAGCCGCACCGTCGACCTCTTCGACGAGTTCAGCGAGGTCTTGAATACCGTTGACCAGCTGGTCATGACGGAAGTCTACCCGGCCGGAGAGGCCGTGGTGCCGGGTGCCGAGACCAGGGACCTGATTCGTTCCATCCGTGCTCGTGGCCAGCATGAGCCCGTGTTCGTCAAGGATGTTGCCGACCTGCCGGGCGCGCTGCCGGGGGTGCTGGAAGACGGTGACCTGGTCATGACGCTCGGTGCTGGTGATATCGGTTCCGTTGCCGCGGAGCTTGCCGACAAGCTTGCAGCCAGCCAGGGAGGTGAGCAATGAGCCGCTGGAAAGCCAGTGACTTCGGCAAGGTCGCCGTGCTGTTTGGCGGGCATTCTGCCGAGCGCGAGGTGTCCCTGAAGAGCGGTCGTGCAGTCCTTGCGGCCCTGCAGGAGCGAGGTGTGGATGCGCATGGTGTCGATCCGGTGGATGGCCTGGTTAACGCCTTGCAAGCCGGCAATTTCGACCGGGCGTTCATCGTGCTGCACGGTCGCGGTGGTGAAGACGGCACGGTACAGGGCCTGCTCGAGTATCTCGACATTCCCTATACCGGATCCGGCGTTCTCGGCTCGGCGCTCGCAATGGACAAGCTGCGCAGCAAGCAGATCCTGCACTCGGCCGGAATTCCTACACCGGAATGGGCGGAACTTGCGGCCGACAACCTCGACATGGCGGTCGAACTCATCGGATTCCCGATGTTCCTCAAGCCGGCTCGTGAAGGCTCGAGTATCGGCATGAGCAAGGTCACATCGGCAACGGAGTTGCAGGCGGCCTACGAGGCTGCCGCTGCCTGCGACGACAGTGTCATTGCGGAGGCCTGCCTGCCGGGGCCCGAATACACGGCAGCGATCCTCGGCGAGCGTGTACTGCCGATGATCCGGCTGGAAACGCCACGTGATTTCTATGACTACGAAGCCAAGTACCTGACTGACGACACGCAGTACCACATTCCCTGTGGACTCACGAGCCGCGAGGAAAAAGCCTTTGCCGACATCTGCCTCGAGGCGTTCCGGCTGGTGGGTGCCCGAGGTTGGGGACGCGTCGATTTCATGCTCGATGCCAATGGCGACCCGCAGGTACTGGAAGTGAATACCGTGCCGGGAATGACCGATCACAGCCTGGTCCCCATGGCGGCTGCCGCCAGTGGGCTGGACTTTGCCGCATTGTGCTGGGAAATCCTTGCGCAGACCTTGCCAAGTGATGACGTGGAGGGCGTGGCATGAAGTTCCTGAAGCGCAGGAAGTCCAATCGCAAGGTCGAAAAGCGACCGCTGAACTGGCAGCGCCCCGCCAGCTGGCTGGCGGTTGTCCTGGTTCTCGGTGTCGCAGGTCACGTGCTGTTCCAGCAGATTGTCGCCGCGGGTTACGAGGAGTTCCGCTACCTCGAAGTCCAGGGCGAACTGAACAACGTGTCGGTCGACGAGGTCCAGCGCGCGCTCGCACCGCACATCGAAAAGGGCTTCCTCGATTTCGACATCGAAGCGGCCAAGGCAGCGGTTGTCGACCTGCCCTGGGTCAGGGATGCATCGCTGCGTCGAGGCTGGCCCGGGGTGCTGCACGTGCAAGTCATCGAGGAGCAGGCCGTCGCCAGCTGGTTTGGCACTTCCTTGTTGAATGCCGATGGCGAGGTCTTCGTTGACGGTGCAGTCGGTTACTCGGGCGTCCTGCCAGACGTCGGTGGACCGGCCGGTCGGCAGGGTGATGTGCTGGCGCGCCTCGCGGAGTTGCGCGAGTTCCTTGGCCTCAAATCCATGGACCTGCGTCGGCTTTACGTGACCGATCGGCGGGCTGAACGATTCTGGCTCGGAAACGGTATTGAAGTGCGCCTTGGCCGCCGCGACCACGAGGTGCGTTTGCAGCGCTTCGTCGAGATCGCGTGGCCGACGCTGGCTGAGCGCCTGAACGAAATCGAATACATCGACATGCGATACACCAACGGATTTGCTGTCGGCTGGAAAGCGCCGGCAGCTGACGATGCGAATGACGTATCGGGGGAAACGGGTAATGTCCAGGAAAACGGATAAGCAGCTGATTGTCGGTCTCGATATCGGCACGTCGAAAGTGGTCGCGCTGGTTGGCGAGATCAAGCCTGACGATGCGATCGAGATCATCGGCATCGGCACGCACCCGTCGCGCGGCCTGAAGAGGGGCGTGGTGGTGAACATCGAGTCGACCGTGCAGTCGATTCAGCGTGCCGTCGAAGAAGCAGAGCTCATGGCCGGCTGCCAGATCAACTCGGTCTACGCAGGAATTGCGGGCAGTCACGTCAAGAGCCTCAATTCGCACGGCATCGTCGCGATTCGCGATCGCGAAGTGACGGCGGGAGACGTCGAGCGGGTCATCGATGCTGCCAGGGCAGTCGCCATTCCGGCCGACCAGAAGATCCTCCACATCCTGCCGCAGGAATTCATCATCGATGAGCAGGACGGCATCAAGGAGCCGATCGGCATGTCCGGCGTGCGACTCGAAGCCAAGGTACACATGGTCACCGGTGCGATGAGCGCTGCACAGAACATCATCAAATGCGTGAAACGCTGTGGCCTGGAAGTCGACGACGTGATTCTCGAACAGCTGGCTTCAAGCTATGCCGTGCTGACCGACGATGAAAAGGACCTGGGTGTCTGCCTGGTCGATATCGGTGGTGGCACGACGGATATTGCGGTGTTCACCGACGGTTCGATCCGCCACACGGCAGTCATTCCGATTGCCGGTGACCAGGTCACCAATGACATTGCCGTGGCCCTGCGCACGCCGACGCACTACGCCGAAGAGATCAAGGTGAAGTACGCCTGCGCGCTGCCACAGCTGGCAAACCCGGAAGAGACCATCGAAGTGCCGAGCGTGGGTGAACGTCCGCCGCGCCGCCTGGCCCGACAGACCCTGGCCGAGGTCGTGGAGCCGCGCTACGAGGAACTGTTCTCGCTGGTGCAGGCGGAACTGCGCCGCTCCGGCTTCGAAGACCTGATCGCCGCGGGCATCGTCCTGACAGGCGGCAGCTCGAAAATGGAAGGCGCGATCGAGCTCGCGGAAGAAGTCTTCCACATGCCGGTGCGACTCGGCTTCCCACAGAACGTATCGGGATTGTCGGATGTGGTCCGCAATCCCATCCATGCCACCGGTGTCGGCTTGCTGCTGTTCGGCAAGCACAGCCTGGAACACGGTGGCGGAGAAAACATCGGAACCAGTGTCAGTTCGCTCTGGGAGCGAATGAAGCAGTGGTTCCAGGGCAACTTTTGAATTCGATTTTGAATTTTGACCGTCGGTCAAAGAGGAGGCGCAGCAATGTTTGAACTTATGGATGGTTACAGTCAGAACGCCATCATCAAGGTGATTGGTGTCGGGGGCGGCGGCGGAAATGCCGTGCAGCACATGGTTGACCAGGGCATCGAGGGCGTGGATTTCGTTTGCGCGAACACGGATGCACAAGCCCTGAAAAGCACGCGGGCCAAGACGGCCTTGCAGATCGGTTGCAACATCACCAAGGGCCTGGGTGCCGGAGCCAATCCGGAACTCGGACGCCAGGCGGCGATGGAAGACCGGGATCGCATCCAGGAAGTGATCGAGGGCAGCGACATGCTCTTCATCACGGCTGGCATGGGTGGAGGAACCGGCACCGGTGCCGCTCCGGTGGTGGCGCAGGTCGCCAAGGAGCTCGGTATCCTGACCGTGGCCGTCGTGACGAAGCCATTCGACTTCGAAGGCTCGAAGCGGATGACGGCTGCCCAGCAGGGCCTTGACGAGCTGGGACGCTACGTCGATTCCCTGATCACCATCCCGAACGAGAAGCTCAAGGATGTACTGGGGGGTACCTGCACGCTGCTGGATGCGTTCAAGTCCGCCAACGACGTGCTCTCCGGGGCCGTCCAGGGCATCGCCGAGCTGATTACCCGCCCGGGCCTGATCAACGTCGACTTTGCCGATGTCCGCACCGTGATGTCCGAGATGGGCATGGCGATGATGGGCACCGGCGTGGCGGCAGGTTCCGACCGGGCCCGTGAAGCGGCCGAGATGGCCGTCGCCAGCCCCTTGCTGGATGACATCAACATCTCCGGTGCCAAGGGCATCCTGGTGAACGTCACCGCGGGCATGGACATGGCGATTGGTGAATTCGAGGAAGTGGGTAATACCGTGAAGGAATTCGCTTCTGACGACGCCACGGTGGTAATCGGAACCGTAATTGACCCCGAAATGCAGGGTGAAATGCGGGTTACGGTAGTGGCCACGGGTCTTGGTGGCGTCACCATGCGGGCCGAACAGCCGCCCAAGATGGAAGTGGTTTCCAAGCCTGCAGTCAGCACGGCAGAGCCCAATTATGCGGATCTCGAGCGTCCCACGGTGATTCGCAAGCGGGCCGTCGGGGAGGACGTGGCACCCGAGGCGACCGACGAGGATTACCTCGACATTCCGGCCTTCCTGCGTCGCCAGGCTGACTGAGGTCGGTCGGGTGGCCTGGAGGGTGTGTGAAACGCTGCCGGCGCCGTCGGGGGTGACAGTGAATTGTCGGGGAAATCAGGCACTTGCGTTGATTTTTGCGATTGTGTTACTGTTCCGCCCCTGCGTGCCAAAAGGCGGGCCGTTGTTGCCTGCCTGACGGAGCAGAGCGAAGTTTTGTGGTGGGAGCCACAAAACTACTTGTCGTGTTCGGAAGGTTTCCGAATGCGAACAACATGGCTTGAGAGAACAGAGTAAATGGTCAGACAACGTACGCTGAAAAATGTCATTCGCGCCACTGGCGTGGGCTTGCACACGGGTGAAAAGGTTTACATGACGCTGCGCCCGGCTGCGGTAGACACGGGTATCGTGTTCCGCCGCGTGGACCTTGATGAACCGGTTGAAATTCGTGCAACGGCAGAGAATGTCGGTGACACCGCGTTGTCTACTTCCTTGACCGAGAACGGTGCGAAAGTATCGACGGTCGAGCACCTGCTTTCTGCCATGGCTGGCCTGGGCATCGACAACGCCTACGTGGACCTGTCGGCGGCCGAAGTGCCGATCATGGACGGCTCCGCTGGTCCTTTCGTGTTCCTGCTGCAGTCCGCCGGCATTGCCGAACAGGACGCTGCCAAGCGCTTCATCCGCATCAAGAAGCCGGTGCGTGTCGAACAGGAAGACAAGTGGGCCACCTTTGTGCCTTTCGAGGGCTTCAAGGTTGGCTTCGAAATCCAGTTCGATCATCCGGTGTTCAAGAAGCACACCCAGGAAGCCAGTGTGGACTTCTCGACGACCTCTTTCGTGAAGGAAGTGTCGCGGGCCCGCACCTTCGGTTTCATGCGTGATTACGAAATGCTGCGCGAGCGCAACCTCGCTCGCGGCGGCTCGCTGGACAACGCCATTGTCGTGGATGACTACCGCATCGTTAACGAGGATGGTCTGCGCTACGAAGACGAATTCGTGAAGCACAAGGTGCTGGACGCGATCGGCGACCTGTACCTGCTGGGTCACTCGCTGATCGGCGAGTTCAAGGGTTTCAAGTCAGGTCATGCATTGAACAACCAGTTGCTGCGCACGCTGCTGGCTGATGCCGAGGCCTGGGAGATGGTGACCTTCGAAGAAGAAGAAAAGGCACCGATTTCGTACATGTCACCGGTGCAGGCCGTTCAAGGCGCCTGATCATCGGTCTTGCTGGCGAGGCGCCGAAGCGCCTCCGCCAGCTTTTCGTCGGAAATGGATTCCGCGGTCTGATTCAGCAAGTCGCGCGTTGCTGCGCTGATCTTGCGGTCCGGCACCGAGGGTGCCGGAGGCCGGGTGTCAATGAAGACACGGCATTGAATGCGTTCGACACCGAATTCCGGATGCTTGTCCAGCATGGTGAGGATTTCGGCTTCGAGAAAGCGGAAGTGGGTGGTCCACTCCGACTGGTCGACAAACACGACCAGGGTCTTGGCATTCAAGGCGCAGCCCGTCACGTGCTGGCGCAGCGCCGCTGGAAGGGTCTGGCGGACCAGCTCGGTGAGCTTGTCCAGGACGGAGCCTTGCTGCTTGATGCGGTCGATCGTCGAGCCGCCTGGAATTGTATGCTGCAATCGTTTCATCAGGTACCTGGTGGACGTTTCAGCCAAGGAGACGTAACGAGAACAGAATGATGAATATCATCCTGCTAAGCAAGAACGGCAAGACGCGTCGGCTGGACCTGTCCCGACCGACAGGCCTTCTCGGCCTGCTGGTCATCATGGGCGGCCTGCTGGGCTCGCTGGTATACGGTGGCTACCGTCTTGCCGAGCACCAGCTCGCGGATCGTCCCCTGCAGGAAGTGGAAGCTTTCCGGGCCGACATTTCCCGCCAGATGGAAGCTGTCGAGGCCATGCGGCGTGAAACCCGTGAAAACCTGAATGCATTCTCCTTCCGGCTTGGCCAGCTCAATGCCCACGTTATCCGCCTCGATGCCCTGGGCGATCGGCTCACGCGCATGGCAGGCCTGGAAGAGGGCGAGTTCAATTTCATCGGCGACCCGGCACAGGGCGGTCCCGAAAGTACCGAAGCGGTTGAATCCGAATCCCTGCCGCAGCTGCTGACGGCCATGGACGAGACCCAGCGTCGCATCGAGAGCCAGGAAGCGCAGCTGATGGTCCTTGAAAACCTGCTGATGAGTCGCAATCTCAAGGATCAGGTAACGCCAGGCGGCCGACCGATCCGGAGTGGCTGGTTGTCGTCCTACTTCGGGGTGCGAACCGATCCGTTCACTGGCAAGCGCGCACGCCATTACGGACTGGATTTCGCCGGCAAGGAAGGCGCTGACGTGGTTGCTACCGGCGCAGGTGTCGTGACCTTTGCAGGCCCGCGCTACGGCTACGGCAATATGGTTGAGATCAACCATGGTAATGGCCTTGTAACCCGGTACGCTCACAACAAGGAAATCCTTGTGAAAGTGGGCGAGGTGGTGAAGAAGGGCCAGACGATTTCGTTGATGGGTTCGAGTGGCAGGTCGACCGGACCGCATGTGCACTTCGAGGTGCTGAAGAACGGTCGTGTCGTCAATCCGCTGACGTACATCGAAGACTGACGTCGTGCCGGGCCAGCCAGGTCCGGCCTGAAATCAGGCAATCCAGTCTTGCCAGCAGCGCCGCCATGAATGGGCGGCGTTTGCGCTTGCAGGATTCGACAAATCAAACATAACGGAACGAAAAATGATTGGCAGTCTCGTCAAGAAGATCTTCGGAAGCAGAAACCAGCGACTCATCAAGAGCATGTTCCGCCAGGTCGAGGCCATCAATGCTCTCGAAGCGGAGATCGAATCCCGCTCGGCCGAGGAGCTGGAAGCCACGACCGAACGCCTTCGGGAAAAGCTCGCAGAAGGCATGCCGCTGGACACTGTTCTGCCTGAAGCCTTTGCAGCAGTTCGCGAGTCGGCGAAGCGCCACCTCGGCATGCGGCACTTCGATGTGCAGCTGATCGGTGGCATCACGCTGCACAGCGGCAAGATTGCCGAAATGAAGACCGGTGAAGGCAAGACGCTCGTCGCTACCCTGCCGGCCTACCTCAATGCGCTCGAGGGCAAGGGCGTGCATATCGTCACCGTCAACGAGTACCTCGCAGAGCGCGACGCCAACTGGATGCGGCCGGTATTCGAAGGTCTCGGAATGACCGTCGGCGTGATCAAGTCCGGTCAGAGCCCGGAAGAGAAGCGCGAGGCCTACGCCTGCGACATCACGTACAGCACGAACAACGAACTCGGCTTCGATTTCCTGCGTGACAACATGGCGTTCACCCTGGACCAGAAGGTCCAGCGACCGCTGCATTTCGCCATCGTGGACGAAGTCGACTCCATCCTGATCGACGAGGCCCGCACCCCGCTGATCATCTCCGGACCGGTAGATGACACGACCGACAACTACGAGAAGATCAACAAGCTGGTACCGAAACTGTCCCTGGCCGCGGATGAGGAGTCGCCCGGCGACTACACCATCGATGAAAAGACCAAGCGTGCCTTGCTGACAGAAGATGGCCAGGAACGCATCGAGGGACTGTTGCGGAGTGCCGGCATCCTGCCCGAGGAAGAGTCGCTGTATGACGCGGCCAACATCCAGCTGATGCATCATGTTGATGCAGCGTTGCGAGCTCACGCCCTCTACAAGAAGGATGTCGATTACATCGTACAGGATGGCCAGGTCGTCATTGTCGACGAGTTCACCGGCCGGACGATGCCGGGCAGGCGCTGGTCCGATGGCCTCCACCAGGCCGTCGAAGCGAAGGAAGGTGTCAAGATCCAGGCCGAAAACCAGACCCTGGCGTCGATCACGTTCCAGAACTACTTCCGCATGTACGCCAAGCTTTCGGGCATGACCGGCACGGCAGACACGGAAGCCTACGAATTCCAGAGCATTTACGGCCTGGAAGTGGTCGTGATACCGACCAACAAGCCGATGTTGCGCAACGACATGTCGGACCAGATCTACCTGAACGCTGCGTCCAAGTTCAAGGCCATTGCCGAAGACATCAAGGATTGTCGCGAGCGTGGCCAGCCCGTGCTCGTTGGTACTACCTCCATCGAAGTGTCGGAACTTCTGTCCGGACTGCTGGACAAGCAGGGCATCAAGCACGAGGTGCTGAATGCCAAGCAGCACGCGCGCGAGGCGGAAATCGTCGCCCAGGCAGGTCGTCCGGGAGCAGTCACCATTGCAACCAACATGGCCGGCCGTGGTACCGATATCGTACTGGGTGGCAATTTCGAAGCCGAACTGACCGATGAAGAACGCGAAGACGACAATCGACTCGCCAGGGCGAAAGAGGAGTGGCAGGAGCGCCATGACGCGGTAATGCAGGCTGGCGGCCTGCACATCATCGGTACCGAACGCCATGAATCCCGCCGCGTCGACAACCAGCTGCGAGGCCGTTCGGGTCGCCAGGGTGATCCGGGTTCGACCCGCTTCTACCTGTCGATGGATGACAACCTCATGCGCATCTTCGGCGGTGATCGAATGAAGGGCATGATGGAACGGCTCGGCATGCAGGATGACGAGGTCATCGAGAACCGCTGGATTTCCAAGCGGATCGAGGATGCGCAGCGTCGTGTCGAGGCGCACAACTTCGATATCCGCAAGAATCTACTCGAATACGACGACGTTGCGAATGACCAGCGCCGGGCGATCTACGAGCAACGTGACGAATTGATGTCTTCCGATGACATATCGGAGACGATCGAGGCCATTCGCGAAGATGTGGTCAACGACATCGTCAGCCAGCACATCCCGCCGCAGAGCCCGGAAGAAATGTGGGATGCCGAGGGCCTGACACGCAGCCTGGAAGCCGACCTCGGCCTGAGCTTTGACGTGCAGAAGGCGCTTGACGAGGATGACAAGCTGAACGAGCCGGAGCTCCGCAAGCAGATTCTGAAAATGGTGATCGATGATTACCATGCCAAGGAGCAGCAGGCGGGAAGCGAAGCCATTCGCCATCTCGAGAAGGTGGTAATGCTGGGTCGCGTCGATACCTTGTGGAAGGAACACCTGGCGGCCATGGACTACCTTCGCCAGGGCATCCACCTGCGTGGCTATGCGCAGAAAAACCCCAAGCAGGAATACAAGCGCGAAGCGTTCGAAATGTTCTTTACCATGCTTGAACGCATCAAGCATGAGACGGTTGGCATGCTGTCACGAGTGCGCATTCGGACCGAAGAGGAAGTCGAACGCATGGAGGCCCAGCGCAAGTCGGATACCAGTCGCATGCAGTTCCAGCATGCCGATCCCGCCAAGGCGGCCGCAGCAGCGGCGGAAGCGAAGCAGCAGGCCGCCGGACAGGGCCTGCCCGGCCAGCGCCAGGGCGGTGGTCAGGTGGCACCGGTGCAGCCCATCAAGCGCAGCACTGAAAAGGTCGGCCGCAACGAGCCCTGTCCCTGCGGATCCGGGAAGAAGTACAAGCATTGCCACGGCAAGCCGAACTGATGCTCGATGCCTGAGCGGTCACGAATCCGAGTTGCTGCCGCAGTCCTCTGCGACGGTGACCGGGTGCTGATAACCCAGCGTCCCGCGGGCAAGGCCCATGCCGGCCAGTGGGAGTTTCCAGGGGGCAAGATCGAGACCGGTGAGCCGCCCCTGGCCGCGTTGGACAGGGAGCTTCGTGAGGAGCTCGGTATTGCGCCGGCGTCCTGCCGGCCACTTATTTCGCTGTCTCATTCCTACCCGGAGTTTGATGTCGAACTCCAGTTTTTCCTGGTGACTGCCTGGTCGGGCGGCTTGCAGGCGATGGAAGGCCAGGCGATGAAATGGGTCTCGCGTGCCCGATTGCATGATGAAGACATCCTGCCAGCGGACAAGCCCGTGCTCCAGGCTCTAAACCTTCCGACCGAGCTTCTGATCACGCCTCCTTGTGATGACGAAGATTCCTGGTTGGCTTCCCTCGCCATCAGTCTCGCATCGACATCGGCGGCATCGCCGCTCTTGCAGCTCCGGCAACCGCAACTATCACCCCGTGATTACGAGGGACTTGTTCGCCGCTTGCTCGACCAGCACGGGGTGCGACCGGAGCACTTGATCCTGAACGGTCCACCGCAACTGCTCGACACGTTTCCCGAGGTCGCAGGCATTCATCTGCCCGCAGCCGAAGCCGCCCGACCGTCGGGCCGCCCGGTAGCGGAGGGAAAGCTGCTATCGATTGCCGTTCATGATGACACCGAACTCGACCAGGCGATTCGTCTCGATGCCGACCTGCTGTTGATCAGCCCTGTGAAACCGACGCTTTCGCACCCTGAAATGCAGGCCATTGGCTGGAAAGGTTTTTCCGGGATGGCTCGAAATGCGGGTAGGCCCAGTTACGCCCTTGGTGGCATGACGCCGGCCGATGCCGACGTGGCTTGGGAATACGGCGGGCAGGGTGTCGCAGGAATCAGGGGATTCTGGAAGTCCTGAAAATCAGCTGTCGTTGCTGTCTTCGGGAATCTCCGCAGCCTGGCCGGGAATGGCGTGCTCCTCGGCAAACCACTCCCCGAGATCGATCAGCCGACAGCGCTCTGAACAGAACGGTCGCCACTTGTTCTCTGGTGAGAAGACGGCCGGTTGACCACAATGCGGGCAGGGTACCTGCCTCGGCTGTTGGGTGTCCGATCTTTTCATAACTGGCAACAGAGCAAGCGGAAGTTGACGTCGTGGTCGACCTGTTTGGGGCGGACATCCGTATCCGGCTGGGTCAGAAAGCGAATCGTGAATCGATGCTTGCCGCCGCTGATCTCAGGGAACAGTCCGGCATCCGCAGGTATCTGCACGCGGATCAGCTGGTAGCTGCCTTGGGAATCCAGGGTGCTCTGGAAATAACCTTTCTCGGCCACTTCGTTCCTGGGTGAATCGCTTTCTCGCAAGAGCATCAGTACCAGTCGAATGCAGCGTTCCATGGCATCGAGGCCGGCGTGCCAGCTTTCGAGATCGGCATGGCGCTTTGCGACTGGCGACAACAGCCAGTTCTGCAGGGAAGGGATGTCAAAACCGCAGGTTCCGCCCGGGATGGTATTGCGTTGCTTGATGGCGGACAGGAAATCGTTTTCCTTCAACGCCTTGTCGACCTGGGCCGGAGAGTCGTCCAGCCGCTGTTTCAGCTTTTCCAGGGAGACCAGGATCGACTCCAGTCGCTCGTCGTCGATGCCTTGCCGGTTCTTGAGCCTCGACAAGGTCTGGCGTTGCTTGTCCATCTCCTTCAGGATCTCGCTGCGCAGGTCACCCCTGCCGAGGATACCCATCGCCTCGAGCAACGCGTTGATGGCTGCGCGACTGTCCCAGGGATCTTCGCCGCGGCTGTGACGGGCAAAGCGATCGAACAGGTGCTCGAGGCGCATGAAAGCCCGAACGCGTTCGTTCAAGGGGAGTTCGTAGTTTATCCAGTCGGTGGCCATCGGCTTATTCTGACGCAGTCCCGTTCGCAAGGGCAATGCCGTGAAATGTTTCGTCCACGGTTTTCACCGCCGCTGCCAGCTCCTGCAGGCTGCCATCATTCACGATCACGTGATCTGCGACGGCGGCACGCTGCTCGTCGGTGGCCTGGCTGCGCATGGCTGCACGAGCCTGTTGCTCGCTGACATCATCGCGTTCGACAAGTCGCGCCAGCCGCGACGCCTCCGGAGCCTGTACGACCAGGACTTTGTCGACATGCTTTTCGAAACCCTTTTCGACCAGCAAGGGTATATCGATGTAGACCACCGGTGCGTTCAGGTGCGACTGCAGTTGTTGCTCGATTTCCCTGAGGATCAGCGGATGCAGCAGCGCGTCGACTTCGGCACGCAGCGCATCGTCGCTGAAGATTCGTTGCCGCAGTTCGCTGCGATCCAGGTGCCCGTCGGGCTGCAGGATGTCCTGGCCCAGTCGGCCGACCAGGGCGTTAAGGCCGGGGGCGCCAGGCTCGACAAGGTCACGCGCGATGGTATCGCTATCGATGACCGGGTTGCCGCGCTTGATGAGTTCGCCGGCAACCGCGGATTTGCCAGCTGCGATACCACCTGTCAGCCCGACTCTGAGCATGCTCAGCGGTACAGTCCGAGATACCAGCCTACAATCGGGTCGCCGGCCAGAAATGCGATCAGGCCGGCTGCTGCCAGGAAGGGGCCGAACGGAATCGGCTGGCTCCGTTTCTGGTCTCCGAAAAGGATCATGCTGATGCCGACCACGGCGCCGACACCCGAGGCCAGCAGGATCACCAATGGCAGCATGCTCCAGCCGAGCCAGGCTCCGAGGGCCGCAAACAACTTGAAATCGCCGTAACCCATGCCCTCCTTGCCGGTGGCCAGCTTGAAGCCCTGGAACACCAGCCACAGCGACAGGTAGCCACAAGCGGCGCCGATGATCGCGACTGCAGGGGACACGTAGACGTTCCCCAGGCTGAACAGCAGTCCGAGCCAGAGCAGTGGGAGGGTCAGGTTGTCCGGCAGCAGCTGGTGGTCCAGGTCGATGAATGTCATCGAAATCAGCAACCAGCAGAACAGCATGCCGCCGAATGCGGCCAGCGTGAATCCGAACTGCCAGGCAACCAGGCCGGTGAGCAGGCCAGTGAGCAATTCTACGGCCGGGTAACGCAAGGAAATCCCGGCCTTGCAGCCACGGCACTTGCCGCCGAGCACGGCATAGCTGAGCAAGGGAATGTTTTCGAGCGCACTGATGGGGTGACCACAATGCGGGCATCGAGAGCGTGGTGTGACCAGGGTGAGCTTTTCGCCATCGTCCGCTGCCGGCAGCTCGAGCATTTCCCGACTCTGCGAGCGCCATTCCCGTTCCAGCATGAGCGGCAAGCGATGAATGACCACGTTCAGGAAACTGCCGATCATCAGACCGAGCACGATGGCGACGGAAACCCACGCCGCCATACTGGATTCCAGTAACAGCAAGAGATTGTTCACGAAGCTCTCCGGATTTTTAGACGACCGAACCCATCTTGAAGATTGGCAGGTACATGGCGACGACCAGGCCGCCTACCAGGACGCCCAGCACGGCCATGATCAGCGGCTCCATGAGGCTGGACATGTTGTCTACCGCATCGTCCACCTCGGCCTCGAAGAAATCTGCGACCTTGTCGGCCATCTGATCGATGGCGCCTGACTCTTCACCAATGGCAATCATCTGCACCACCATGTTCGGGAAGAGGTCCGTCTGGTCCATGGCGATATTGAGCTGCTGACCGGTCGATACCTGGTCCTTCATCTGCAGCACGCCTTCCTCGTAAATGATGTTGCCACAGGCACCCGAGACGCTTTCCAGTGCTTCCACCAGCGGTACACCGGCAGCAAACATGGTCGACAGGGTGCGTGCGAAGCGGGCGATTGCCGACTTGGTCAGGATGTCGCCCACCACGGGAATCTTCAGCGCCGTACGATCGAGGAATTCGCGGAACTTGCGGGAACGCTTCTTGAAGTAGAAGAAGGTACTGAAGAAACCGGCGATGGCGGCGGCGATGAAAAAGCCCTTGTCGCGCACGAACTCGGACAAGTTGATGACCATCTGGGTGAAGGCCGGGAGGTCTGCACCGAAGCCACTGAACAGTTCCTCGAACTGCGGGATCACGAAAATCAGCAGGATTGCGGTCACGATGAAAGCAATCACAAGTACCGCGATCGGATAGGTCAGCGCCTTCTTGATCTTCTTCTTGATTGCCTCGGTCTTTTCCTTGTAGGTCGCGATCTTGTCCAGCAGCGTTTCCAGGGCACCGGCCTGCTCGCCGGCTTCCACAAGATTCACGAACAGGTCGTCGAAATACAAAGGATGCTGTGCCAGGCCTTCAGCCAGAGAAGCGCCGCCTTCGACCGATGCCTTGATCTCCATGATCAAGGTCTGCATGTTCGGGTTTTCGTGGCCCTTGCCGACGATGTCGAAGGACTGCACCAGCGGCACACCAGCAGACATCATCGTGGCCATCTGTCGCGAAAAAACGGCGATGTCGCCGGTAGTGATGGGTTTGCCCTTGGAGGACGCGCCAACGGCCTTGCCCTTCTTGATCTTGATGGGGCTGATGCCCATCCTGCGGAGTTCGCCCTTGACCGATTGCTCATTCTGTCCAAGGGTCTTGCCCCTGACGCGATTGCCGCGTTTGTCGGTGCCTTCCCAGGTCCAGTTGAATTCCTTAACGTCCGCCATGAGTTTCCCTGTTATCAGTCAGTGGTCACGCGATTCAGTTCTGCAAGGCCGATCAGGCCATCCTTCACTTTCTTCAAGCCCGACTTCCTAAGATCCGGGATGCCTTCTTCCTCGGCTTGCTTGGCGATCTGCATCGAATTACCGCCTTCCATGATGATCTTGCCCATGGCTTCCGAAACAGGCATGACCTGGTAGATACCGGTTCGGCCCTTGTAGCCCTCGACACACTGGTCGCAGCCCTTGGGGCCGAGAATCGTTATGCCTTCATCGATCTCCGCTTCGGTAAAGCCTTCCTTCAGCAGGGCTTCCTTGGGGACGTCCTGCTTTTCCTTGCAATGCGGGCAGAGGCGGCGTGCCAGTCGTTGCGCAATGATCAGGTTGACTGCCGACGCGATGGAGAAGGGTGCAACACCCATGTCGACCATTCGAGTCAACGTCTTCGGCGCGTCGTTGGTATGCAGGGTCGAGAGCACCATGTGACCTGTCTGCGCGGCCTTGATCGCGATCTCGGCCGTTTCCAGGTCACGAATCTCACCCACCAGGATGATGTCCGGATCCTGTCGCAGGAATGCCTTCAATGCCGAGGAGAATGTCAGACCCACCTTGGGGTTGACGTTGACCTGGTTCACACCGGGCAACTGGATTTCCGCCGGATCCTCGGCAGTGGAGATGTTGCGGTCCGGGGTGTTCAGGATGTTCACGCCGGTATAGAGCGAGACCGTCTTACCCGAACCGGTCGGGCCGGTCACCAGGATCATGCCGTACGGCTTGGCCAGGTTTGCCATGTAGAGGTCTTTCTGGAAGTCCTCGTAACCCAGCGCATCGATACCCAGCTTGGCACTGGACGGATCCAGGATACGCAGCACGATCTTCTCGCCGAACAGGGTCGGACAGGTGTTGACACGAAAATCGATGGCGCGTGTCTTGGACAGCTTCATCTTGATGCGACCATCCTGCGGAACGCGACGTTCGGCAATGTCCATGCGCGACATGACCTTCAGGCGCGCCGAGATCTTGCCGCCGAGCTGGATTGGAGGGCTGGCCATTTCGTGCAGCATGCCGTCCATGCGGAAGCGCACGCGGTAGAACTTTTCGTAAGGCTCGAAGTGAATGTCAGACGCGCCCTTGTTGATGGCGTCCAGCAGCACCTTGTTCACGAAGCGCACCACCGGCGCATCGTCGATATCCTCGGCACCACCGTGATCGGTTTCCTCGTCACCCCCGGAGACGTCGAGGTTGTCGAGATCCTCCAGGTCGCCTTCGGACAGCTCTGCCATCGAGGTGTCGGCTGCTTCCAGCGCCTTCTCGATGATCTTCTGCAGCTTGTCTTCCTCGACGACGACTGCATCGACCGTCATGCTGGTCTGGAACTTGATTTCGTCCAGTGCAGCAAGGTTGGTCGGATCGGAAATGGCAATGAACAGGCGCTTGCCGCGCTTGTAGACAGGCAGGGCGTGATGCTTCTGGATCAGCTTGGTGTCGACCAGCTTGACGGTCTCGATGTCGAGATCCACCACGCCGAGGTCCATCATCGGCACGCCGAATTCCGTGGAGGCCGCTGCAGCGATGTCGGCGGCCTTGGCCATGCCTTTTTCGACAACAACTGAAACGAAGGGGCGCTTTTCCTTGTTCGCAAGCTGCATGGCTTCCTGGGCAGCGTCCTCCTGGACAATGCCTTCCATGACCAGCTTGCGGCCGAGACCACCCAAGTTGGTTTTTACCGACGGTGTCGCCACGGAAAATCCTCTATAAATTAGTGAGCTAGGAGTATTCCTTAATAATTCTTATGGTTATAGTAGGTGGACGATGCGGTTTTGTCCAAGCTGAATAATCGCGACCAGCCCCAATCCTTCCGAGGCGTCACACCTTGCCGACTAGGTTACCCCAGTTCGTTCGCAACTTCCTGAAAAACATTGATTTTTCGGGCTCAGGAGACTACTGGTCGCAGCGGTATGCGGAGGGTGGTGATTCTGGTGCCGGTTCTTATGGCCATTTTGCGGAATTCAAGGCCGAAGTCATCAATCGACTGGTGGCCAAGCACGGCATCGAGACCCTGGTCGAACTTGGCTGCGGAGATGGTAACCAGGCCTTGCTGTTCGACGTAGATCGCTACCTGGGGCTGGATGTGGCGCCGGGTGCAATCCAGCGATGTGCCGAGCGGTTTGCAGGCCGAACGGGCTTTTCCTGCGAGCTCTATGATCCGGCCCGGTTCGAACCCTCGGCTGCCGGAAAGCACAGTGATGCCGCGCTGTCGCTGGATGTGCTTTACCACCTGGTCGAAGACGAGGTTTACCAGTTGTACCTGCAGCAGTTGTTCGCTCTCGCGGAGCGCCTGGTAATCATCTATTCCAGCAACAAGACCAGCCTGCCTTTCCTCACCCACCGGCATGTCCGGCATCGTCGTTTTGTCGATGACGTGGCGCGCCTGGCACCAGGCTGGAAACTGGTCGAGACAGTGCCCAACCGTTATCCGGCCAGGTTCCTTGGTCTTCTTGGTGGCAGTTTTGCCGACTTCTACATCTATGCCCGCCGGTGAGCGTCACGCGGGACGCATGCTCAATCCCTTGTTGATCCAAACAGGCGCGCCTGCGCGATGGCGCCGTGAGCCAGGTTGAACAACAGCACCAGTGCCAGGTCCAGCAGGGCAATCAGTAACAGTGTGTCAAAGGCGTTTTGCAGGCCCCCGCCAGCAGCCAGCGCCAGCTCCCTCACTCCAAGCCCGCCGGGTGTCAATGGCAGGATGACCGTCACCTCAGCCAGGACGAATGCCTTCGCCAGCAACAGCGCAGGGATCTCGGGCGCCACCACCGCTGCAATCAAACACAGCCTCGCAAACCGCAGTGCCACGATCAGGAACGACAGCAGCAGGTAGCCGAGCCAGCCGACCACGCCGGGTGTCACCATCTGCCCGGGCAAGGCGTCGAGTTGCGGGGAAACCGCAGGCAGGCGACGGAGCAGGAATTGCCGCCATCGTGGCCAGTCACGAACCAGCCAGGCAGTTGCCAGCATCAGCATGATCAGGCCTGCGACAAACAGCCATCCGGTGATGGCCTGCCAGGACCCGCCATGCCATGCAAGGAACGGCAATGGGGCCAGCATCAGCAAGGATGCCAGTTGGGCGTGTATTCGCCAGAAAGCCGCATTGGCAAAATCACCAACGCGGATCCCGAGGCGATCCCGGGCGATCCATCCCTGGGCAACCACGGCGCCGCCGCCGGCAACTTGCAGGAACAGGCCCTTGCTGGCTACCAGGTCCAGGCACTGTCCAAGCGACAACGGCGGCGAGCCCGACTTGCGCAAGGACAGTCGCAGCAGCAAGGCCTGGAACAATCGGGTGGCGAACAGCAGCAAGGCCAGGCCGGCCAGGAGCAGCGGCCCGAGCGATTGAACGGCGTACGCCAGCTGGTCGACCTTCAGGCTGCGCAGGCTCAGGAAGAACACGGCCAGCAACGTGATCACCAGCAACAGTTTGCGCAGGCGGCCGAGTGTCACGAGGCTGTCCTCCTCGCAGGGTATCCAAGTCGTTGCGCGGTTTCGCCACAGATGTCGGCTACCTGGTCCAGCTGGCTTTGTTCCAGCGCGGTATCGCCCGGCTTGCTCGGGTTGATGACCTCGGTACGGGCCGCCATTGCTGCCGGCCAGTCCACGCTTGCAGTTTCATCATGCACCGCGAATGCCAGCAACTCGCGGTAGGCATCGCCGCTTGGGTCGAACACGTCCTCCATGCGGAAAATTCGATGCCGCGCATCGTTGCTGGCTGCCTGCAGCAATTCGCCGTGCACGATATTCCAGGCATGAGCAAGGCGGACGATCGGATCCTCGTCCCAGTGCAGGTCGGAAAGGCGGTTCAAGCGCAGCCGCGCCAGCCAGTTCCAGCGATCCAGCAGCTCGCGCCGGCGCCGGACACTGAGAATCCAGTCCACCGGGTCCCGGGCAATGGTAATGACGCGATAATTTCCGGCCAGCGCGTCCAGCAGGCCAGTCAGGGACCACCAGGCGTAATTGGCCTCGACCAGCAGCTCGGCATCCACCTTGAACACGTTGCGCCGGTCGTGCCGGATTCGGTCGATGGTTTCACTACGAGTGATCCGGCCGCGGTAATAGTTGATGGCGTGGTTGCGCAGTCCACGCGTCCCGAGCAGCTTGCCCATCAGGAAGTGGTTCGGCCCGAAGCGTGCAAGCTGGCGATGCAGGTCGTCGAGGTCGCCAAGGTAAAGTGTTTCCGGCTCGTGCTCGGCGTGGCAGTTCGACACGAACCGGCCCAGCTGCTGGCCGAAGAACTTGGTACCGCAACGACCCGCCCCGGTAATGATGGTCAGCTTGGCGGTAATGGGATAGAGGCTCACGAGCAGTCTCCAGCCAGCAGCTTCCGGTAAAGGCCGGCAAATGACTGCACGGCGCTGGCCCGCGAATATCCGCTCTCGATTCGCTGTCGTGCTTCGATGCCCAGTCTTGCCGCCAGTTGCGGGTCAGCCAGCAGTCTGGCAACTGCCGTCGACAGGGCATCGACGTCACCGGGTGCAACCAGCAGGCCGTTTTCGCCATCGTCGATCAGTTCACGGCTGGTCGGCAGGTCGCTGGCGACGACAGCGCAGCCAGCCGCCATGCCTTCCGCCAGCACGAGACCGAAACCCTCGAAGTCGCGGCTTGGGAAAACCAGTATCCGGCAGTCACGCATGATGCTCGCGAGCCTGTCGGGTGGCAGCCAGCCATGGAATGCCACGTGCTGCTGCAGGCCATGCCGGCGAAACGCTTTCTCGAGCTGCGCGCGCTGTGCACCCTCGCCGGCAATGTGCAGCACGGCCGTCGGGTGATCCGGATGCAGTTGCTCGAGCATCCCAGGCAGCAGTCCGACGCCTTTCGCATCGGCGAGTCGGCCGGCAAACAGGATTCCCTGCCGCTCGGTGTCGATCGCCGGGGGCGTGAATTGCTGCGTGTCGATGCCCAGCGGTATGACCAGCGGCTTGCTGCCTGGCGACAGGCGCCGGACAGCATCTCCCAGTGATGAGCTGACAGCGGTTACGCGCGTGCAACGCGCCAGCGTGAATCGCCGCAATCGTGACAGCAGGCCGGACCGGCCAGCGAGCACATCGGATCCATGGCAGGTCAGCAGCAAGGGACGGCCCGGCCTGGCCAGTGCGGCCGTCAGACCAGCCGGCAGCAGCCAGTGGGCATGCACCAGCTTTGCGTCCACGCGGCGGGCCAGGCGGCGCGTGGCGAGCATGCCGGCCAGCAGGAAGCCCGGCAGCAACAGCCATGACCATGGGCGTTGCCGCAGGTTGGCCAGGATGCCATTTCCATAGGCGAGGCCTTGCAGGCTGGTCGGCCAGGCATAACGGAACCGCACCACGCTGCAACGTCCGATGCGACCGACCCTGCGGCTGCCGGGTGCATGGGGTGCGAGCACCGTGATCCTGAAATCGCCGGCCAGGGCGTTGCAGAGCTGGCTGACGAAATCAGGCAGCGTGTCATGCTCGTGGCGGGGAAACGTCGAAGCCAGAACGAGCACCCTCGGCCTAGCGATGCTGTCAGTCATCTTGCGAGGTGGTGCTGTAGATCAGCGTGGTGATCTGTTCCGACAGCAGCCCGATAAGGAACACCAGTACCGACGTCGAGAACAGCAGGGCAGACATGTTGGTAAAGCGACCCTGGGTAAGGAAGGTGTAGGCGTAATGGCAGGCGCCGGTCGCAAAGAAAGCCGCACTGAGTGGCACGAAGACCTTCAAGGGCGAGTAAAGGGTTGCCACCTTGATGATGATCAACAGGAATCGCAGCCCGTCCTTCAGTGGATTGATGTGACTGCGTCCCTGGTTCTTGCGGACGTCGATGTCCAGGTAGCCGACCGGCAAGGCCGAGCGAAAATAGGCCATCGTGCTGGTGGTCGGGTAGGAAAACCCGTTGGGCAGCAAGACCAGGAAGCGCAGGAAATCCTTCCGGTAAGTGGCCCTGAAGCCGGAGGTCAGGTCGTGAATCCGGTGGCCCACAATCAGGCTGGCAAGGCGGTTGTAGATGGCATTTGCCAGGCCGCGGAACGCGCTGGACTGGCCTTTGCGGCTGCGAGCCCCGACCACCATGCGGAAATTCTCTTGCTGCAAGTGATCGGCCAGCTTGCCGATATCATCCGGTGAATGCTGGCCATCGGCATCCATGAACACGACGATGTCGCCCGTGGCGCGTTTCACGCCGGATTTGATGGCGGCACCGTTTCCCATGGAAAACGGATGTCTTACGGCAATGCCGCCATTGGCTTCGACCACCTCGGCCGTACCATCACTGGAGCCGTCATCCGTCACGACGATCTCCGCCTCGGGATGCAGCCTCCTGATCTCCGGAAGCATGCGGGCGAGGGTGTTCGCCTCGTTCTTTGCCGGAATCACGATACTCAGTCGGCTGCCTGGTGCTTCGCCCCTGCTCATGGCTGCTGCTCCTCCTGGATGTCGCCAGACTGTCGAGCGTCTTGAAGCTTCGATGCCAATCGTTGCACATCGCGGGCGTGGATGCCCAGCCAATCGATTTCCCTGGCCCTGGCCAGTGCAGCTCCTGCCTGGTCGAGGCGGCCAGCACCAATCAGCAATTCCGCCTGCAGCATGTGGACCTGGAATGTGCCCGGCGCGACATCGACCGCTGCCTGCATCAGTTCCAGCGCGGCGCTGCCGTTTCGCCTGACCACGGCAAAATACTGCGCGGCCAGGTAATAAAGCTTTACTGCCAGCCGCGGATTCAGTTCGGGGTTCTCGAGAGTCAGCCGTAGCAAGACCTCGAAAGCGTCGGGGTCGAACTGGCAGCCAGGTGCCCCGAGGCAGTCGTAGAGCTGTTGCAGGTAACTTGGCCAGTCGGCCCGGACGGCGGTCGAACGGATCCGCTCGGCGGCAGCGTCCAGCACCTGCTCGTCCAGTGGTTGCCGGAAGTCGGCAGCCAGCAGGAGCTTGCCCATATGCGCCGCTGGCGAACGCGGTGCGGCCAGCGCCGCCTCCCGGTAATGCGACATGGCAGCCTGGATGTAGAACTCGGTCCAGTCGGTCATTCCTTTGCTGCGGGCCTGCTGGGCAAGTTGTGCAAAGGCTTCAGCCAGCTTGATGTTGGCACGTTCCGATTGGGGGTGGTGTTGCACTTCCAGCTGGGCGTGCACGAAGCCATCCGACCACTGCAGCGAGCGCAGCACTGCGAGGCCGGCGAAGGCCGCAATGATGGCCAGCGGCAGGATTTTCGGCAGCACCGGAATGCGTTCCAGTCGAGGATGCGTCAACAGGCTCATCAGGGCCAGCAACAGGCCGGCCGCCGGCAGGTACTGGCGGTGTTCGAAGGCCAGTTCCAGTGGCAGGAAAGTCGATTCGAGCAGGTGGCCGCTGAGGAACAGGCCAAGGCCCAGGCTGAACAATGGCAGCCGGCGCCGCGCCAGGAAGGCGAGCAACGCCAGGGCCACAAGCCCGAAGATGGACAGCAAGGTGGCGGCAGGAGTCAGCAAGCCTTGCGACACCGGTATGTCATCCAGGAACAGGCCGAGGCTGTAAAAGCTGGGCGCCAGGGTCATTTCGATGTAATGCCAGAGTATGCGTGGTTCGCTCAGCAGTCGTTCGACCAGGGTGAAATCCCGGTAGGCGTAATTGGCCGTCAGTGCAGGCCAGGCGGCAATGGCTGCGACAGTGATCATCGCCAGCGTGGCGATGGCCAGCCTGCCGATGACGGGGCGATAGCGCCCGCTTGCGTCCTGGCCGCGAAACAGCAGTCCCTCGATCAACATCAGGTAGAAAACCGCCAAGGCCGCCGATTCCTTGGAAAAGATACCGGCGAGCAGCAACAGGGCGCCCAGTGCGATTCGCCGCAGGGCCCACGGGGTGCGCTCAAACAGCTGCTGGCGTGCCGGCAGCAGGAGCAGCAGAGCGGCCAGCGTGAAACCCGTGGCCAGCAGGTTCATGCGCTGTACGACATGCAGGCTGGTATTCACCGCAAGCGGGTGCACAGCCCAGGCGAGAGCTGTGAAGGCTGCCAGTTTCCAGGCACGATCCGCGGAAAGTCCGCTGGCGGGCAGGCTGGCCAGGCGTTTTACCAGCAGGAACAGCAGGGCGGCATTGAGGGCATGAAGCAGGATGTTCACCAGCTTGAACCACCAGGGATCGAGGCCCGTCAGCCAGGTATTCAGAGCAAAGCTGGCCATCGCCACGGGACGGCCCAGTTGCGAGGCATTGCCCGAGAAACTGGCCTTCAGGAATTCCTGCCAACCCCAGCTTTCAGGAGATAGGGCGGGATTGGCGGCAATGTTCGGGAAGTCGTCGAATATCCAGGGGCCGGTGATTCCCGGGACCAGGATGCCGATGGCGGCTGCCAGCAGCAGCAACATCATCAGCAAGGTGCGATTGGAGAATTCGAGAGCTGTTCGCATCTTCCGTTTCCCTGGACAGCAGGATTTTCAAGGCGAAAAAAGAGCCCCATGGTAAACCATGGGGCTCCGGGTACAGTCGTTTAACTGCAGCTTATCCGAAGATTAGCGGCAGTTGGCCGGACGGTACTTCGGTTCCAGCGTACCGGTGTTGCAAGTCCAGGTCACACCGGAAGCATTACCCGTACCCGTGAAGATGATGGTGCGATCTTCCAGGGCGGCCGACAGCGGCGCGTCCAGGGTGTAGGTCATGGTGGCGGAGTTGGTGCCGGTGTTGTTGAATGCAACCGTCTTCAGGTACTGCGACTGGCCAGCATCTTCGGAAATACCAGCGGCATCCGGAGTCAGCGGCATGGCGCCGATCGACACGTAGTACTCGGAAATCGTGGTCTTGTCCTTGGCTGCGATGCCCATCACTTCGGACAGCTTGGCGCGGGTGATGTAGTCCTGGTAAGCCGGGATAGCCACGGCGGCCAGGATGCCGATGATCGCGACAACGATCATCAATTCGATAAGCGTGAAGCCCTTCTGCATCTTCTGCATGGTAAATCTCCCCATAAATGGATTGTGGTCAGGTGATGAGTTCACCTGCCCATAATGATGCAATATCCATGCCAAGCAAGAAAGCCCATTTATCGGGGATTCCCTTGGCCACGTCGGGGATTGCGCTGGGACAATGGCTGACAATTGTCAGGTTTTGACAACCGACGGGGCAATCCATGTGTCATCAGGGTTTCAAGTGCAGCCAGCCCGGCTGACGCCGGGCTGACTGCATGCGTCTGCTGCGGTGGTTATCGGCAGTTGGCCGGTCGCAGCCTGGCCGGGACGGTCGTGCCGGCTGCGTTGCAGTCCAGGACGACACCGTTTTCGCTCCCCTGGACCTGGAAGGCCCAGTCAGTATCACCGCTGCCAGTGATGCCGGTGAATTCCGCGTCGTTCAAGGTGATGACGCCGGTCACGTTCTGGTCATCGTCGCGCGTGAATGCCACGGACGTAATCAGGCCGGAGTTGGCCGCCAAGGTGGTTCGCAGGCCTTCCAGCAGGTTCCCCGCGGCGGGGGCGTCCGGCATGGCCGCATTGGTCATGAAATCCTCGGCAATGGTGGTCTTCGCCATGTCGATTCCCGACATGACTTCGGTCATGCGGGCCCGGTCGATATAGTCCTGGTAAGAGGGAATGGCGACCGCGGCGAGAATGCCGACGATGGCGACGACGATCATCAGTTCGATCAGGGTGAAACCGCCCTGCTTGAGGTGGCGGCGATGCGTGATTTCCATATCCATTGAGTCACTCCTTGTGAGTTCTGGTCAACGGGAGCGGTCATTGCTCCCGCCATGACTCATGCACGTCATGTGCCAGGCTTTGGAAAAAATCTATTGTGGGGAAAAGGGCTCATTCATCGGGCGCAAGCCTCTGAAAATCCGAGCCAGGTGTGGAACGTTGGAGCGGAGTGCTTATCAGGATAGGTGGGGTTGATGCCCCAGAGCTGACAAATACTGGCGCAATTGGCAGCTCATGACGGTCGCTGTTTCCCGCCGATTCCCTCGGTTCAGTCCTCGATCCCGAGCTTCTGGATGCGGTAACGCAGCTGCCTCAGGGTGAGCCCGAGCTTTTCGGCCGCCTTGGTCTTGTTGTAGCGGGTGGCCTGCAAGGCGGCTTCGATAGCCTGACGTTCTTCGTCACCCAGGTTGCGGGGCAGGGAGGCGACATCCGCGCCATGGCCATTGGGCGGCGGCGTGCTCTGTGGATCGGCCTGCCGGGCGACCTTCTGGCCAAGCTTGATGTCATCGGCATGGATGCGCTGGCCGCTGGACAGCGTCATGGCGCGCTCCAGTATGTTCTCCAGTTCGCGGACATTGCCCGGAAACGAGTAGCCCGCCAGCTTGTCCAGCGCTGCCGGCTCGACTTCAGGTTCGGGCAGGCCGGTGGTGTTTGCCAGCTTGCGGAGCAGGGAGCTTACCAGCACGGGAATGTCACCGGGACGTTCGCGCAGTGCCGGAACGTGCAACTCGATGACATTGATGCGGTAGAACAGGTCCTCGCGAAACGCGCCGGCAGCCACCCGCTCCGCCAGGTCACGATGCGTGGCGGAGAGTATGCGGACATCGATGTCCTCTTCGTGCGTCTTGCCGACAGGTCGAATGGCTTTTTCCTGGATGACCCGCAGCAGCTTCACTTGCATGTGCAGTGGCAGTTCGGCGACTTCATCGAGGAACAGCGTGCCACCCTCGGCGGCCTGGAAAAGGCCTTCCTTGTCGGCATGGGCGCCGGTGAAGCTGCCCTTCTTGTGACCGAAGAACTCCGATTCCATCAATTCGGACGGGATGGCACCACAGTTGACGGCCACGAAAGGTCCGTCGCGGCGCGCGCTGCTGGCGTGGATCAGTCGCGCAGTCAGTTCCTTGCCAGTGCCTGACTCGCCGCTGATGTGCACGGGTGCCTGGCTGCGGGCCACCTTGGCAATCAGGCGTCGCACGTCCTCGATGGCGGCTGAATTGCCTTGCAGGGTGGATTGCTGCTCGCTTGCCGTTTCCAGCGGCGTGACGGTGGGTTCGAGCCGCAACGCCGTCTGCACCATTCCGCGCAGCTGGCCCAGGTCGACCGGCTTGGACACGAAATCGAAGGCACCGAGCTTGAGCGCCTGCACGGCAGCCTCGACGTTGCCGTGCGCGGTGATGACCGCGACGGGCAAACCGGGGTGCTGATTCTGCAGCCACTCCACCAGCTCGAGGCCGTCACCATCCGGCAGGCGCATGTCGGTAAGACAGAGGTCGGGTTTGCGAATGCCAACGCAATCGCGAGCGGCCGCGAGGCTGTCCGCGCGATCGACGGCCAGGCCCATGCGTTCCAGCGTGATGGCCAGCAACTCGAGGATGTCCGGCTCGTCATCGACAATCAGTGCGATTTTGTTGCTCAGGTCCATCATGTCCGTCAGCCAGGGTGCCCTTGCCTGCTCAGGTCAGGTTGAAATCGCGGTCGGAGAAGGTGATACGGAAACAGCTGTTCCCCTGTTCGTCCCGCCCGTAGGTCAGTTGCGCATGATTGCACTCGCACAGCTCGCGGGCAATGAACAGGCCGAGACCGGTACCCTTGCGCGCGCTCGTATAGAAGGGTTCGAAAATCTGGCTGGCAATGTCATCCGGTACACCCGGACCGAAATCCACCACATCCAGGAAACAGATTTCACCCTGGGGTGTGCGGGTCAGCCTCAGGCTGGCATGGCGACCGTCGGCAGCCGGCTCGCCATGCAGGCGGGCATTGTCCAGCAGGTTGACCAGGACCTGTCGCAAGTGGCCCGGGTCGATGCGGACATTCATGGCATCGGCGGGTGCGATGAATTCGATGGCATCGAGTTCCAGGCCATAGCTGTCGCAGTATTCCATGATGAAATCGCGCAGCCAGGTCTCGATGTCCAGTTGCTCGGACTGCAAGGCCTGGCGACGCCCCAGCTGCAGGATATTCTCGATGATGTCGTTCACGCGGTCGCTTTGCTGGCGGATGATGTCGACGAAGCGACGATCCGTTGCGTCGAGATCGGCCTCGGCCAGCAACTGGTTGGCATGCGAAATGGCGCCGATCGGATTGCGAATTTCATGGGCCATGGAGGCAGTCAGGCGGCCAAGTGCGGCCAGCTTGGTTTGCTGTATCTGCTCGGAGGCGATTGCCGCGTCTTCCAGGAAAATGATTGCGGCCCCGTTGCCCGAATCGTTGCCCAGCAGTTCGACACGCAGCAACAGGGTCCGGTCGCCGAGCTTGACGCTGGATTTGACGATGGCCTCGCCATCACGCCAGTGACGGACCAGGCCGGCCAGCAGTGGCGAGACGCTGTCCAGGCTTCGTCCACCGCGCGAGCTGGTATCGAGCAACCGTCCGGCCGAGGGGTTCATCTGGCGGATGCGATCGCGACCATCGATGACCAGGATGCCGGTCTGCATGTTCTCGACCACCGCCTCGTTGACCTGCGACAGGTTCTCGAGATCGATGCCGCGACGTTCCGCAAGGGCTTCCGATTCGCGGAAGCGTTGTGCCACGCGCGAGCCGACCACGGCGGTCGTGAACAGGATGATGCCGGTAATGCCGGCATTGGCGTAGAGCGTGGACTGGCTGGTGCCCTCGAGATGCCCGAGGGTCTGCTCCACCAGCAGCGAGAGCGAGGCGATGGCAGCGTACGCAAGCGCGACCCGCTCCTTGAGCAGTGCGGCACCCGCCACCGTGGTGACGAACAACAGCACGGCCAGGCCGGAGCCCTGGCCGCCGGATGCGTGGGTCAGCAAGGTGACGATGCCGATGTCCGTGAGCAGCGAGAAGTAGGTCAAGAGTGTGATGCCCGGCCAGCGGCCCCTGAGCAGGAAGGACAGCAGCAGGCCGAATCCCAGCCAGAAAAAGGCGCCGAACACGAACAGGTCGGGGTGCAGCGCCCCGAAAGTGGCGACCGTGGTGTCGAGGAACAGCAGCAGCATGACGCCGGCCGCCAGGACCCGGTAGAGGTTCAGCAGCCGCAGGATTCGCCAGTTCAGGTCCCGACCGGAGACCTGGAACAGCTCGGCCAGCATGGCCAGGCGGTCCTCGCTGCTGGGCCTGCCCGGTGTGGCCGGCCTGCTGTCGGAGCGGGATATGGCGGGCTGGTTCAAGCGCAAGCTCCCTTTTCTGCCGGGCCTGCGGCGGCCTTTGTGCGCTGCATTTGCCCGGAAATCCTTGCCACTGTGGCAGTTTTTGCGAATTGGCGCCATTTCAGCCAAAATACGCGCTTCATTTTTGACCCTCCAACACGCGGATAACCATGAATCTTCACGAATATCAGTCGAAAGCGCTTTTTGCGAATTATGGCATGCCTGTTCCACGCGGAAAGGTGGTCGATTCCGCCGCCGCCGCAGCGTCAGCTGCCGAGGAACTGGGCGGCAACCTCTGGGTCGTCAAGGCCCAGGTTCACGCAGGCGGCCGCGGCAAGGCCGGCGGTGTCACGCTCTGCAAGACTCTTGATGAGGTCCGTGAGGCGGCCGACAAGATGATCGGCATGACCCTGGTCACCCACCAGACCGGACCGGAAGGCCTGCCCGTCAGCCAGCTGCTGATCGAAGCCGGCTCCGACATCTCGCGCGAGCTGTACCTGTCGGTGGTCGTCGATCGCGACACCAGCCGCATCACCTTCATGGCCTCCACCGAGGGTGGCATGGACATCGAGGAAGTCGCCGAGAAGACCCCGGAAAAGATCTTCAAGGTCCACGTGAACCCGGTGACCGGCCTGATGCCGTTCCAGATGCGCGAACTGGCCTTCGGCCTCGGCATCACCAAGGAACAGCAGAAGGATTTCGGCAAGATCGTGCAGGGTCTTTACAACATGTTCGTTGAAAAGGACGCCTCGCTGGTCGAGATCAACCCGCTGATCATCACCACCGACAACCGTGTCGTGGTGCTGGACGCCAAGGTGAACCTCGACGATTCCGCCATGTTCCGTCACAAGGACCTGGCCGAGATGCGCGATCCGACCCAGGAAGACGAAAAGGAAAACATCGCCCACGAGCACGAGCTGAACTACGTCCAGCTCGACGGCAACATCGCCTGCATGGTGAACGGTGCGGGCCTGGCCATGGCCACCATGGACCTGATCAAGCTGCACGGTGGCGAGCCGGCCAACTTCCTGGACGTTGGCGGTGGTGCAACCAAGGAGCGCGTGACCGAGGCCTTCAAGCTGATCCTGTCGAACGAAGACGTGGAAGGCATCCTGGTCAACATTTTCGGCGGCATCGTCCGCTGTGACCTGATCGCCGAGGGCATCCTCGCGGCGGTGAAGGAAGTCGGTGTCACCGTGCCGGTCGTGGCGCGTCTCGAAGGCACCAACGTCGACAAGGGCAAGGAGCTGCTGGCGAATTCCGATGTCGCCGTCCAGCCGGCCGACGACCTGACGGACGCAGCGAAGAAGATCATCGCCGCGGTCGCCAAGTAAGCCCACTCACCGAATTCAGGAAGCATTAGCAATGAGTATTCTTATTGATAAAAACACCAAGGTGATCACCCAGGGCTTCACCGGCCAGCAGGGCACCTTCCATTCCGAACAGGCGATTGCCTACGGCACGCAGCTCGTGGGTGGCGTTACCCCCAACAAGGGTGGCGACAAGCACCTCGACCGCCCGGTATTCAACACGGTTGGCGATGCGGTTTCCGAAACCGGCGCCGATGCCTCGATGATCTTCGTGCCGCCGCCGTTTGCGGCCGACGCGATTCTCGAAGCCGCCGATGCCGGCATCAAGACCATCATCTGCATCACCGAGGGCATCCCGGTCGTCGACATGATCAAGGTCAAGCAGGCGCTGAAGGATTACCCGGAAGCCAACCTGGTCGGCCCGAACTGCCCGGGCGTGATCACGCCGGGCGAGTGCAAGATCGGCATCATGCCGGGCCACATCCACAAGCCGGGCAAGGTCGGCATCGTGTCGCGTTCGGGCACCCTGACCTACGAAGCCGTGCACCAGACCACCGGCAATGGCCTTGGCCAGTCGACCTGTGTCGGCATCGGTGGCGACCCGGTCCGCGGCATGAACTTCATCGAAGTCATCGAACTGTTCGAGAAGGATCCGCAGACCGAAGGCATCATCATGGTCGGCGAAATCGGCGGTACCGACGAGGAAGCGGCTGCCGAGTTCATCAAGTCGAACGTCTCGAAGCCGGTGGTGGCCTACATCGCGGGCGTGACTGCGCCTCCGGGCAAGCGCATGGGCCATGCCGGTGCGATCATCTCCGGTGGCAAGGGCACGGCCGACGAGAAGTTCAAGGCGCTGGAAGCTGCCGGTGTGACCACCGTGCGTTCCCCGGCCGAACTGGGCGAAGCGATTCACGCCAAGCTCGCCGGCTGATGCTTTTGCAGTGAAGTTGTTGGAAAATCCCCGCTTCAGCGGGGATTTTTGTATGCAAGGCCCGCTTCGGCGGGGATTTTGTATGCAGGGTAATTTTTCTTCCCAGGGAGCAACATGAGCAACACCTTGAACATCAGCATGGCCCAGGCCAACCCGACAGTGGGAGACGTGCCGGGCAACGTCGACAAGGTGCTGGCGCTGACGGCCCAGGCGGTCCGCGAGCAGGGCGCCGAGCTGGTGATCTTCCCCGAATTGATGCTGACGGGTTATCCGCCGGAAGACCTGCTGCATCACGGTGGCCTGCGCGGGCAACTGCATGCCGGCTTCGAGCGCCTGCTGGCAGAGTTGCCCGAGGGTGTGGCCGTGCTGCTCGGCCTGCCGGAATACGTGTTCGACAGCGGGCGGATCTTCAATACCGCGCAGTTGCTGACTCGCGGCCATGTGCTCGGCGTGTATCGCAAGCAGTTGCTGCCGAATTACGGCGTGTTCGACGAAAAGCGTTATTTCGTCGAAGGCGACGTGCCCTGCGTGGTCGAGTACCAGGGCTTCCAGTTGGGGCTCACCGTTTGCGAAGACCTCTGGCACCCGGGCGTGGCCCGGCAGACGGCCGATGCCGGTGCCGACGTGCTGCTGAATGTCTCGGCGTCGCCCTTCCAGATGGGCAGGCAGATGCACCGCGAGGCCGAGGTCCTCAAACTGCGGGTCGAGGAATGCGGCCTGCCGATCGTCTACGTGAACCTGGTCGGTGGCCAGGACGAGCTGGTGTTCGATGGCGGTTCGCTGGCCGTCAGCCGGCATGGGCGCGCCGCGGTGCGCAGCGCTGCCTTCGATGAAGTGCTGACGCCGGTTCGTCTCAGGCGCGAGAACGGCGTGGTGGATGTCGAACCGGGCGAGGTGCATGTCGAGGGCAGCCAGGAAGAAAGCGTCTACAAGGCGCTGGTCATGGGTGTGCGCGACTACGTCAACAAGAACGGCTTCCCGGGGGCATTGCTGGGGCTTTCCGGCGGTATCGACTCGGGCCTGACCCTGGCGATCGCCGTCGATGCGCTGGGTGCCGACAAGGTCACCGCAGTGATGATGCCGTCGCAGTACACCTCGGACATCAGCACGACCGAGGCCGCGCGCCAGGCCGAGATGCTGGGCGTGACCTACCATTCCATCGCCATCGAGAAACCGGTGGTCGCGTTCGAGGACATCCTGGCGTCGGTATTCGAAGGCCTGCCGCCGGACACGACCGAGGAAAACATCCAGGCGCGGTCGCGCGGTGTGATCCTGATGGCCTTGTCCAACAAGTCCGGCGACATCGTGCTGACCACGGGCAACAAGTCCGAGATGGCCGTGGGCTACGCGACGCTGTATGGCGACATGGCAGGCGGCTTTGCGGCGCTGAAGGACGTGCCGAAGACACTGGTGTACCGCCTGGCGAAGTACCGCAACGGGCTGTCGCCGGCGATTCCGGAGGTGGTCATTACGCGACCGCCATCGGCCGAACTCAGGCCGGACCAGAAGGATTCGGATTCGCTACCGGATTACGACACCCTGGATGCCATTCTCGAGGCTTACGTCGAGGACGATCTCAGCGTGGCCGAGGTTGTTGCGCGGGGTTTCGATCGGCAGACGGTCGAACGCGTGGTCGGACTGGTGCAGCGAAATGAATACAAGCGTCGCCAGGCACCACCGGGGGTGAAGATTTCCCGTCGCGCCTTCGGCCGCGAACGGCGCTATCCCATCACGTCGGGCTACCGCCACCAGAAGTAGATCCGGTGGCAGGTTGCCGCTCGACGGTCAGTCGTCGAGAAAGTCCGGGGGCAGGACGGCAGGTTGCCGGTCCGGGTTGGCCGCCAGGACGGCACGCGGCTGGGCTACCAGGTCATCGATGCCCAGCTCCGTGTAGCCTTTCACCAGGATCATCAGCGCGTCGACTTCCGCCGGCGTGCCCTGGAAATCTTCCAGCACGCGATTGGCACGACGGATGGCCGACATCCAGGCGCCGCGGCGAATGTAGTAATCGGCGACGTGAATCTCGTGCCGTGCCAGGCGGTATTTCAGTTCCAGCATGCGCTGGCGCGCATCCACCGAGTACTTGCTGTCCGGGTAGCGCAGGATCAGGTCACGGAAATTGGCAAAGCTCTTGCGAGCGTAGTCGACATCACGCGTGGCCGCGTCGACATCGAAAACGCGTTCCAGCACGTTCGGCGGATCCCGGTAGTAGGCCACGCCCTTCATGTAATAGGCGTAGTCGATGGCCGGATGGCGCGGGTTCTCGCGAATGAAGCGCTCGGCTTCCTCGCCCACCATGTCTGCCTGGTCAAGCTGGTGCATGGCATACAGCGAGTCCAGGTGGGCCTGCACGGCATAGGGCGTGAACGGGTAGCGCGCCATGATGGTGTTGAGTCGGTCGGCGGCCAGCGGGAAATTGTTGTTCACCAGGGCCTCGTTGGCCTTGGCATACAGCACGTCAGCGGGCTCGATGTAGTCATCCGGTTTGCTCGCGCAGGCGCCAAGCGCCATGGCGAGTGCCAGGAGCAGGGCCAGGCGGCCAAGCGAGCCGGGAAGAGCTGTTTCGATCGAACGAGCGTGCAAGCGGGTGAACATGTAGGGAATCCATAAACTGTTAGAATGCACGGGCCTTCGGGACCCGTCGGGCGAGGGCGAAGCATAGCAGATCAAGGCCGATCTCCGGGAGGGGCAGTGGCGCAGACTTACCAGCATGACGGTGAAATTCCTGTGGAGATGGCCGGCCAGCGGCTGGACCAGGCGCTGGCCCGCCTGTTGCCGGACTATTCCCGCTCCCGCATCAAGCAATGGATCGACGCCGGCCGGCTGACGCTGGATGGCCGCATTCCCAAGCCCCGCGATGCCGTGCGTGGCGGCGAGCAGTGGGTGCTGGAGGCGGAGGCCGAGAACGAGGTGCCGCTGAAGCCGGAGGCCATTCCGCTGGATATCGTCTTCGAGGACGACGCGCTGTTGATCATCAACAAGGCGGCCGGGATGGTTGTCCATCCGGGCGCCGGCAATCCGGACAACACCCTTCAGAACGCGCTGCTGCACCATGCGCCGGAGCTGGCCAACGTGCCGCGGGCCGGCATCGTGCATCGGCTGGACAAGGAAACCTCCGGCCTGCTGGTGATCGCCAAAACGCTGGCGGCGCATACCGCGCTGGTGGCCGCGCTGGCCGAGCGCGACATCAGCCGCGAGTACGAGGCGGTCTGTGTCGGCGTGATGACGGCTGGCGGCACGGTTGATGCGGCCATTGGTCGACACCCGGTCGATCGCAAGCGCCAGGCCATCAGGCCCACCGGCGGTCGCGAGGCCGTGACGCATTTTCGTGTCATGCAGCGCTACCGCGCCCATACCCACGTCGCGGTCAAGCTGGAAACCGGCCGTACCCACCAGATTCGCGTGCACATGGCGCACATTCGTTATCCGCTGGTTGGCGACCCGGTCTATGGCCGCCGCCTGGTGCTGCCCAAGGGGGCCAGCGAAGAAACCCGCAACGTCTTGCAGGGATTCAAGCGCCAGGCCCTGCATGCCCGGCGGCTGGGGCTGGCGCACCCGGTGACCGGCGAGGCCCTGCAGTTCGAAGCGCCCTTGCCGGATGATTTCCAGCGCCTGCTGCAGGTGCTGGCAGCCGATCTCAAGGAACACGATGAGCGCACCTGAATTCCTGCTGCCGAACTGGGAGGCGCCGGACAATGTCCGGGCAGCGACCAGCCTGCGGGTGGGCGGTGTCAGCCAGGGCAACTACGCCGGCTTCAACCTGGGCGACCATGTCGGTGACGATCCCGACGCCGTGGCGGGCAACCGGCGCCTGCTGAAGGGGCGGCTGGGGCTGCCGGCCGAACCTCGCTGGCTGGCGCAGGTGCATGGCACCGATGTCCTGCGTGTCACGGGGGCGGCCCCTGATACGCCGCCCGAGGCGGATGCCGCCTGGACGGACGAGCCCGGCCAGGTACTGGCCATCCTGACGGCGGATTGCCTGCCCGTGGTGTTTTGCAACCGGGCAGGGACCCGGATCGGCATTGCACATGCCGGCTGGCGCGGGCTGGCCAACGGCGTGCTGAGGGCGACGGTAGAGGCGATGACTGCGGATGGCCTTGGCCACGACCAGCTGCTGGCGTGGCTGGGGCCTGCCATCGGGCCGGATTCCTTCGAGGTCGGTACCGAGCTGCTGGAAACCTTTGCCGCGCAATTGCCGGGTGCGGAGGCTGCCTTCAAGACCCACGGTCACGACAAGTACCTGGCCGACCTCTATGATCTGGCACGCTTGGAGCTGGCGGGGCTGGGCGTCGGGTCGGTGCGCGGCGGCGGGCGCGACACCTTCACGGAAACCGATGCCTTCTTTTCGCACCGGCGCGACGGGCAGGGCGGTGTCGGCAAGGCCGGTGGCACGGGTCGCATGGCCACGCTGGCCTGGCTGGCTGTCGAATGAGCTGCTATCGAACGACGCGCGGCGCTGTGCGAGAATGCCGCGCTGACAGCCATTCCCGGAACCTGATCACATGACCCTCCTGCTCGCCATCATTCTCTTTACCGCGCTTGGCGGCGTGCTGGGTGCCGTGATTGCGTCGCTGTTCCTGTTGCTGTCCGATGCCTGGCATCGCCGCTTGCTGCCACACCTGATCAGTTTTGCCGTGGGCGCCTTGCTGGGCGCTGCCTTCCTGGCACTGTTGCCGCATGCCATGGAGCTGGCGGGCAATACGGAGATGCACCGCATCGGGCTGACCTTTGTCGTGGGCATCCTGATCTTTTTCATTCTCGAAAAGCTCGTCATCTGGCGGCACTGCCACCATGACGAGTGCGTTACCCATGCACCGGATTCGGCACACCATCACCCCGAGCGCAGCGCCGGCGCCTTGATCCTCATCGGAGACGGCTTGCACAACCTGGTCGATGGCGTGCTGATCGCAACGGCTTTCCTGACCGATTTCCACCTCGGCGTGGTGACGGCGCTGGCCGTGGCGGCCCACGAAATCCCGCAGGAAGTGGGCGATGTGGCGGTATTGCTGCAATCGGGCATGAGCCGCGGCAAGGCGTTCCTGTTCAACATTCTCGCCTCGCTGACCTCGGTGCTGGGCGGCATTGCGGCCTATTTCGCACTGGAAACTGCGGATGCAGTGCGGCCCTATGTCCTGGCCATCGCGGCGGGCAGCTTCGTCTACGTGGCGGTGGCCGATCTCATTCCTGGCCTGCACAAGCGAACCGACCTGAAAGGCGGGGCACAGCAGGTGATCATGATCTTTGCCGGGCTTGGCATGATCATGCTGGGCCATTCCCTGCTTCACTAGCCCCCGTGCCACTGTGTCCCGGCCTGTGGATAACTTGAAAATCCGCAGCGCGCCCCCATCTCTCAAGCATTGAAATTCAACGGCGCGCACGGCTGACGCAGGTCAATGCGTCCAGCGCTGCCTCGCGCCGACAATCAAGGCATGACCGCTGCGGACCTGCGGCGGATGCCATGGGAGAAATCACATGCGAATGGACAAGCTGACCTCCAAGTTCCAGCTGGCACTGGCCGATGCCCAGTCGCTGGCGGTCGGTCGTGATCACCAGTACATCGAGCCTTCGCACCTGCTGCTGGCCCTGCTGAACCAGGAAGGCGGCACGGTGCGGCCGCTGCTGCAGAAGGCGGGCGTCAATCTCAATGTGCTTCGCTTGCAGTTGCAGGAGGCGCTCGATCGCCTGCCGCAGGTCCAGGGCAGCGCTGGCGAAGTCCACCTCTCGAACGATCTCGGCAAGCTGCTCAACCAGACCGACAAGCTGGCACAGCAGCGCAAGGACCAGTTCATTTCATCCGAGCTGTACGTGCTGGCAGCGGTCGATGACAAGGGCCCGGCCGGGAAGGCGATGAAGGAAGCGGGTGCCGTCCGTGGTGCCATCGAAAGCGCCATCGATGAAGTCCGCGGTGGCGAAACGGTGAACGATCCGAATGCCGAGGAACAGCGCCAGGCGCTGGAGAAATACACCATCGACCTGACCGAGCGCGCCGAGCAGGGCAAGCTCGATCCGGTGATCGGTCGCGACGAGGAAATCCGGCGGGCCGTGCAGGTACTGCAGCGTCGCACCAAGAACAATCCGGTGCTGATCGGCGAACCCGGTGTGGGCAAGACTGCGATCGTCGAGGGCCTGGCCCAGCGCATCATCAACGGCGAAGTGCCGGAAGGCCTGAAAGACAAGCGCGTGCTGTCGCTGGACCTCGGCGCGCTGCTGGCCGGTGCCAAGTACCGTGGTGATTTCGAAGAGCGCCTCAAGGCGGTGCTGAACGACCTGGCCAAGCAGGAAGGTCGCATCATTCTCTTTATCGACGAGATTCACACCATGGTTGGCGCAGGCAAGGCCGAGGGCGCGATGGATGCGGGCAACATGCTGAAGCCGGCGCTCGCACGTGGCGAACTGCATTGCATCGGTGCGACCACGCTGGACGAGTATCGCCAGAACATCGAAAAGGACGCGGCGCTGGAACGTCGCTTCCAGAAGGTGCTGGTCGACGAGCCCAGCGTGGAAGACACCATCGCCATCCTGCGCGGCCTGAAGGAACGCTACGAAGTGCACCATGGTGTCGAGATCACCGACCCGGCAATCGTGGCTGCCGCGACGCTGTCGCATCGCTACATTTCGGACCGGCAGTTGCCGGACAAGGCCATCGACCTGGTCGACGAAGCCGCCTCGCGCATTCGCATGGAAATCGATTCCAAGCCGGAAGAAATGGATCGCCTCGAACGCCGTCTCATCCAGCTGAAGATCGAGCGTGAAGCGCTGAAAAAGGAAAAGGACGCGGCTTCGCAGAAGAGGCTTTCCGATCTCGAGCAGGAGATCGACGAACTGGATCGCAAGTTCTCCGACCTGGAAGAGATCTGGAAATCCGAAAAGGCGGCCATGCAGGGCGCCACGCACATCAAGGAAGAAATCGAGCGGGCCAAGCAGGAGATGGAAACGGCACGGCGTGCCGGTGACCTCAACCGCATGTCGGAACTGCAGTACGGCCGCCTGCCGGAACTGGAGAAGCAGCTTGCGACCGCATCGGAAGCCGAGCAGCAGGAAACGACCCTGCTGCGCAACAACGTGACTGACGAGGAGATCGCCGAAGTCGTGTCGCGCTGGACCGGCATCCCGGTGTCCAAGATGCTGGAAGGCGAGAAAGACAAGCTGCTGCGGATGGAAGAGGAGATTCGCCGTCGGGTGGTTGGCCAGGACGAGGCGGTCACGGCCGTGTCGAATGCCATCCGCCGTTCGCGTGCCGGGCTGGCCGATCCGAACCGACCGATGGGTTCCTTCCTGTTCCTCGGTCCGACCGGTGTCGGCAAGACCGAGTTGACCAAGGCGCTGGCGCACTTCCTGTTCGACACCGAAGAGGCGATGGTGCGAATCGACATGTCGGAGTTCATGGAAAAGCATTCCGTGGCGCGGCTGATCGGCGCACCACCGGGTTACGTCGGTTACGAAGAAGGCGGTTACCTGACCGAGCGCGTGCGCAGGAAGCCGTACTCGGTAATCCTGATGGATGAAGTCGAGAAGGCGCATCCCGACGTGTTCAACGTGCTGTTGCAGGTACTGGACGACGGGCGCCTGACCGACGGTCACGGCCGTACGGTGGATTTCCGCAATACCATCATCGTGATGACCTCCAACCTGGGCTCGGAAAGAATCCAGGACCTGTTCTCGGAAGGGGCAGGCGAAGACAATTATTCCGCAATGAAGTCGGCGGTAATGGAAGTGGTCGGCCAGCACTTCCGGCCGGAGTTCATCAACCGCGTCGACGAGTCGGTGGTGTTCCATCCGCTGGGTCGGGAACAGATCCGTTCGATTGTCGACATCCAGGTGGACTACCTCCGGCGCCGGCTGGCAGATCGGGACATGGCGCTGGAGTTTTCAGAGGCGGCACTGGACCGCCTCGGCGATGCCGGCTTCGATCCGGTCTACGGTGCACGCCCCTTGAAGCGAGCCATCCAGCAGCAGGTCGAGAACGCGCTGGCGCAGGAAATCCTCAAGGGTGCCTTGTTGCCGGGTGACACGATCAGGGTGGATGTCGACGCGGATGCGCTGACGTTCAGGACGTCCTGAACGCGATCAGCTGACCTGGTTGCCCGTCCGTTCTCCGGGCGGGCGTGGTCCTGGTCGGGAAGTCAGCTGATGCGGGCCAGCAGTGCGTCCAGCCAACGTTCCGGGAGCAGGCGTTTCAGCCAGGTCAGCCAGTGGGCCGGACCGGTGACGAGGTAACGCAGCGCCGGGTGCTTCGATTCAATGGCGGTCACGATTCTTGCGACGACCGCTTGTGGCGGTTGCGAGAAGCCGATCTTGCCGTCTTCCTGTTCGCGTTCCTTGCGCAGCCCGGCATAGCGTTCGGCATGGCGACTGTTCTGCATGTCGACATGCCGGTCGGCCTGCTGCTGTGCATTGAGGCGAAAGCGGGATTCGATGGGGCCGGGATTGATGGTGATGACCTTGATGTTGCGATCCCGCAACTCCAGGCGCATGGACTGCACGAAGCCTTCAAGGGCGAATTTCGATGCATTGTAGGCACCGCGCCAGCGCATCGCGACCAGGCCGAGAATCGAACTGATCATCACGATTCGCCCCTTGTCGCTCCGTTCGAGCAGGGGCAGCAGCCGGTTGGTCAGGTCAATGGTGCCAAAGACATTCGCTTCGAATTGCGTCCGCATGGCGGCGCGGGAAAGATCTTCGACGGCTCCGGGGAGTGCAAAGGCCGCGTTGTTCACCACGGCATCCAGTACGCCGCCGGTCAGGTGTGCTATCGCGGCGCAGGCTGCAGCGACGCTGTGCTCGTCAGCCAGGTCCAGGTGAACCGGATGCAGCCCCGCGGCGCGCAGCGCCTCGAGGTCGGCTTCACGGCGTGCAGTGGCGATGACCTCGTAGCCACGCGCTGCCAGGGCAACTGCGGCCGCACGGCCGATTCCCGATGAGCAGCCCGTTATGACAATCCAGCGCGTCACTCTGCATGGTGCCCGGCGATGCCGGGCACGCCTCAGAATTCGTCGAAGGCTTCGAGAACGAAGCGCTGTTCGATGGTGCCGGAGAGGGCCGGCGTCGTTTCGTTCAGCTGGTAGACCGTGATCTGGAGGTAGGCCGGATCGGCAGCCGCCGTGACACGAATCGTCGAGCCGCCAGCAACGACGAAATCGATCTGCCCGGACGTCATCCGCATTTCACCATTGGTTTCGGCGAAGGTGACCGCGGGATCGAGTCGCAACGTCCAGTCGGAGTTGAGCGTGCTCGATGTCAGTCGGGCCTTGCCGAAGAATTCCGTGTTGTCGAAACGGATGCGCAGGTCGGGGGATTCCAGCGAATATTCGCTGACCGGGTTGTCCACTGCATTGAAGCGCAGCGCCTGGACGAAATCTCCCTCGAGCAGGAAGTCTTCCTGGCTCGCGCTCATCGAGTAGCTGCCCTGGGTCACGAGGCGGAAATTCGACGCGACGCCGGTATCCACGCCCTCGTTGTCGAAGCTGTTGCCAAGGGCAAAGTCGTCACTGCGTGTATCACCGCCAATGCCCAGCCCGGTCGGTGCATCCAGGGGATTGAGGGTGGAGTCGAAACTGCAGCCATCGAATTCGTAGCGGCGCTCGTCATCCGGACCGAGCAGCTGGTCGTCCTCGGGATCTTCCCAGGCGGTCAGCGTTGCCGTACCAGCGACATCGCACTGGAGGGTGGCGGGCAAAGATGCGCCGCCCAGCTGTGCTTCCGTTGCCGTGTCCAGCGCGGCCAGTTGCGGCTGCAACTGGGCAAGGCTTGTGGACATGAACTGGAGGGTGGCGAAACCGCTGCGCAGCAAGGCGACATAAGCGGCCATTTCCGGCACGTTCTCCAGGGTGACCGTGGTCTCGACAGTCGAGGTGTTCTGGCGGCGATCGACGGTGGTCAGTTGCACGACCTGTTCGCCGCCGGTGGAAAACACGTGACGAACCTTCCGGCCGGATTCAACCACGCCACCGGGAAAGTCCCAGCGAAAGCCGAGGTTGCCGTCCACGTCGCCGTTGTCGCCATCGGCCGTGAACGTGCAGACGAATTCATCACAGGTGTAGCTGATCGAGCCGGTCGGTGGCGTTGCATCATCGATGCTGCCGCCGCAGGCGCCCAGCAGGGCAACTGCAAGCAGGCATGACAGTCGGGATACTTTCATGTTGGTCAACTCGGTAGTCATTGGATCACCGCCAGGTCGTCGAAGGTCACGATGACCTGGGACTGCGGGAATCTGATGGTGTCGTCGATGCTGCCGTTGCCGTCCTCGTCGATTTCCAGCATCAGGTATTCGGGATCGGCATCGACGCTGACAGCGACAATCGCGGTACCGAACGTGACCGTAAAGGACCCGTCGGAGATCGCCGGCGTGTCACCGGTGTTGTCGATGACCAGCGGGGCATCGATGACCACGTTGGTCTGGAAATTGCTGGCGCCCTTGCCGTAGCGATAGTCCATGCTGCCGGTCATGTTGTCCGGCCCCGGCACGACGGCGTACAGGTTGAAGCTGGTGTCCACGATCAGGTTCGGCCCGCCTTCCTCGGCGATGTTGATGATCGACGCCGCCGGGCTGCTGATGTTCAGGCCGACAATGTCGCCCGACGAGCGACTCGCGCCAAACACCATGTCGCCACGGTAGCTCCAGCGCTCCAGCTGCTCTGTCGTTACCCCGAGGCCGATATCCGCAGGCGAGCGCAAGGCAAAGTCGGTGCCATCGTAGTCGTCTTCAAGGCCGATATCGGCGTCGGAATCGAGCAGTCGGTCCGTCTCCGTTTCGCAATCGGCCGGACGCAGGTTTACCGCTTCGCCGTTATCGATGACCAGGTTGGCATTGGCATCGTCCCAGCTGTCCACGATGGCGCTGCCGGACACGGGGCAGGACAGGTCGTAGCCGTTGCTTGGCGGCACGCCAGCGGCTTCGACTTCGTCCTGCAGGATGTCGGCCGACTCCACGAAGGTGGTCGCGGTATCGAACAGGAACAGCATGTTGGTGACTGAACGCTGCACGGCCAGGAAATACTCGACGGTATCGGTGTTCTCGATCGTCACCGTCTCGAACTCCTGGTCGAGCTGGCCAAAGTCGTCAGCGACGCGCAGCTCGACTTCGTAGTCTGCCGGTTCGACGTAGGCGTGCTGGACAACCTGCCCGAACGCGCCATTGCCGTCACCGAAGCTCCAGGCATATTCAAGACCGGTACCAACTCGGGCGACCGATTCCGACGCGTCGAAGGTGCAAAGGTAATCGATGCATTCCACGCTGATGCGCGCAATGGGTCGATCACTGTCGTCGCCGCCACAGGCAGCAAGGCCGAGGAAGCTGCATGCCAGCATAAGGAAACCCAGGATTCTCATCGGGTTGGGAACTCCACATCAGTTTGAGCGATGCCAAATCGTCCTCGGGCGGAAGGCAACCGCCGGGACAGGATCAGCGCATTTCGGAAGGTCGCAAGCCTACCAGTATTGCCGCCCCCCTGAGAAGCCGAAAAACCTGTCAATTCACGGACTTTCCACACTCGCCAGCGGCCTCGGACGGGCCCGTCAAGCGGTCCTTTCGGTTGCGGTAACTGCCTGAAAAACTTAATATCCCGCCTCTTCTGGCCGGTATGCGCCGGCATTTTTTCGTTTCGGGCCCCTCGGGCCCCGCTGAGTTGGAAGTGCAAATGCGCAGTCATTATTGCGGACAGGTAGATGAATCCCTTCTGGATCAAGAGGTTACGGTATGCGGCTGGGTGCATCGCCGGCGTGACCACGGTGGCGTGATTTTCGTCGACCTGCGCGACCGGGACGGTCTGCTGCAGGTGGTGATGGATCCGGACGAGAAGGACGTGTTCGAAAAAGGCGAGCGCGTGCGCTCCGAGTACGTCCTCAAGATCACCGGCAAGGTTCGTCGTCGCCCCGAGGGCACCGAGAATCCCAAGCTGAAGTCGGGCCAGGTGGAAGTCTATGCCCGCCAGATGGACATCCTGAACACGGCCGAGACGCCGCCGTTCCAGCTGGACGAGGCGGACGAGGTCAGTGAAGAGCACCGCCTCAAGTACCGCTACATCGACCTGCGTCGTCCCGAGATGCAGCGCCGCCTGCGCCTGCGCCACGACCTGACCTCCAGCATTCGCCGTTACATGGACACGGCCGGCTTCATCGACATCGAAACCCCGATGCTGACCAAGGCCACGCCGGAAGGCGCGCGTGACTACCTGGTGCCGTCGCGCACCCATCCGGGCAAGTTCTTCGCGCTGCCGCAGTCGCCGCAGATCTTCAAGCAGCTCCTGATGATGTCGGGCTTCGATCGTTACTACCAGATCGTCAAGTGCTTCCGTGACGAGGACCTGCGCGCCGACCGCCAGCCGGAATTCACCCAGCTCGATGTCGAGACCTCCTTCATGGACGAGGAAGGCATCATGGGCCTGATGGAAGAGATGGTGCGTACTGCCTTCCGCGAGACCCTGGACGTCGACCTGCCGGCCGCCTTCCCGCGCATGCCGTATGCCGAGGCCATGCAGCGCTTCGGTTCGGACAAGCCGGATACCCGCATCCCGCTGGAACTCGTGGAAGTGGCCGACATGGTCGCGGACTGCGACTTCAAGGTCTTTTCCGGCCCGGCGAAGGATCCGAACGGCCGCGTCGCCGCGCTGAAGATCCCGGGCGGCAACGAAATCAGCCGCAAGGAAATCGACGAGTACACCAGCTTTGTCGGTCGCTATGGCGCCAAGGGACTGGCCTACATCAAGGTCAACGACGTGGCCAAGGGCAAGGAAGGCCTGCAGTCGCCGATCGTCAAGTTCCTGTCGGACGAGGCCTGCAAGGGCATCCTCGACGCGACGGCGGCTGCCGACGGCGACCTGGTGTTCTTCGGTGCCGACAAGGCCAAGGTGGTCAATGACGCGCTCGGCGCGCTGCGCCAGAAGATCGGCCACGACCGCGACATGGTCGAGGGCGAGTGGGCGCCGCTGTGGATCGTCGACTTCCCGATGTTCGAATACGACGACAAGGATGGCCGCTACTATTCCATGCACCATCCCTTCACCGCGCCGAAGGTCGACACGCCGGAAGAGCTCACCGGCGAGCTCGACAGCATTGTCTCGCGGGGTTACGACATGGTGCTGAACGGCTACGAAATCGGTGGCGGTTCGGTGCGTATCCATCGCCAGGACATGCAGGCGAAGATCTTCGAACTGCTGGGCATCGAGAAGGACGAGGCGGAAGAGAAATTCGGCTTCCTGCTGACCGCGCTGAAGCACGGTGCACCGCCGCATGGCGGCATGGC
>JAWWBS010000010.1 GCA_033720895.1 Gammaproteobacteria bacterium | reverse complement strand
CTTGGCCATACACCGCCAGCGTGGAGCTGCAATGACCATCTACAAGAACGTGCTCGACATGATCGGCAACACCCCGATGATCGAGTTCAGCCATCTCGATACCGGGCCCTGCACGCTGTACGCCAAGCTGGAGCTGGCCAATCCCGGCGCGTCCATCAAGGACCGCATCGCCATGACCATGATCGAGGAGGCGGAGAAGCGGGGCGACATTTCGCCTGGCGACACGCTGATCGAATCCACCGCCGGCAACACCGGCCTGGGCCTGGCGCTGGTCGCCCAGCAAAAGGGCTACAAGCTGGTGCTGGTCATCCCGGACAAGATGTCGCCGGAGAAAGTCTTCAACTGCCGCGCCATGGGTGCGGAAGTGATCCTGACCCGCTCGGACGTGGCCAAGGGCCATCCCGAGTATTACCAGGACTATGCCAAGCGCCTGGCGGATGAAAACGGCTGGTTTTACGTCAACCAGTTCGGCAACTCGGACAACCCGCTGGCGCACGAGCGCACCACCGGTCCTGAAATCCTGGCCGAGCTGCCGGATGTCGATGCCATCGTGCTCGGCGTCGGTTCCTCCGGCACCATCACAGGCCTGACCAAGTACTTGAAAGAACATGCACCGCACGTCGAGATCGTGCTGGCCGATCCGGAAGGCTCGATCCTGGCGCCGTACATCAACACCGGCGAAATGATCGAGGCGGGCTCCTGGCTGGTGGAAGGCATTGGCGAGGATTTCATTCCCGACATCTGCGATCTCAGCCAGGCGAAGAAGGCCTACAGCATCCCCGATGCCGAGGCCTTCGAAACCGTGCGCCAGGTGCTGCTGCAAGAGGGCATCCAGGCAGGTTCATCGTCGGGCACGCTGTTCGCTGCCGCGCTTCGGTATTGCAGGGAACAGACCGAGCCGAAGAAGGTCGTGACCTTTGCCTGCGACACCGGCAATCGCTACCTCTCCAAGGTCTACAACGATTTCTGGATGTTCGACCAGGGCTTTTCCCGTCGCCGGGAGTTCGGCGACCTGCGCGACCTGATCTCGCGCCCGCAGGAAGATCGTTCGACCGTGGTCGTCGGTCCCAAGGACACCCTGGCGACGACCCACAATCGTCTCCGCAACCACGGCTTTTCGCAGATTCCGGTGGTGGATGGCGAAACCTATCTTGGCGTGATCACCGAGGCCGACCTGATCTCCGCGGTGATGCGCGGCGGTTTCTCGCAACAGGCCGAAACGGCAATGAACCCGAATTTCCCGACGCTGGAAGTCACCGAGCCGCTCGGCAAGCTGATGAGCCTGCTGGAAATCGAAACCTGCGTGGCCATCGTGGACAACCGCGAGAACAAGACCGGTTTCCACGGCGTCATTACCCGATCAGACATTCTCAATCACCTGCGCAAGCAGCACGGCTGAAACAGGATTATCCAATGAGCACCGACAAGGCGAAAAAAGGTTTCAACACCCGCGGCATTCACGCAGGCCAGGAGCCCGACCCATCGACCGGCGCCATCATGACGCCGATCTACCAGACCTCGACCTACGTGCAGTCTGCGCCGGGCGAGCACCAGGGCTTCGAGTATTCGCGCAGTCACAACCCGACGCGCTTTGCCTACGAGCGCTGCGTCGCCGATCTCGAATCCGGCAAGGCCGGTTTTGCTTTCGCCTCTGGCATGGCTGCTACCGCGACCGTGCTCGAGCTGCTGGATTCCGGTGATCATGTCATTGCCAGCGATGATCTCTATGGCGGTACCTTCCGCCTTTTCCATCGCGTGCGTGAGCGCAGCGCCAACCTCAAGTTCGATTTCATCGACATGAGCGATCCGAAGAATGTCGAAAAGGCGATTCGTCCGGAAACGAAAATGATCTGGGTCGAAACGCCGACCAATCCGATGCTGAAGCTGGTGGATCTCGATGCCATCGTCCACATCGCCGCTGAGCGCGGCATCATTGCCGTCTGCGACAACACGTTCGCGACACCCTGGGCGCAGCGTCCGTTGGAGCATGGTTTCGACCTGGTCCTGCATTCCGCGACCAAGTACATCGCCGGCCATTCCGACATCGTCGGTGGCATGGTCGTTGCGGGTGATGATGACCTTGCCGAGCGCATGACCTTCCTGCAGAACTCGGCCGGTGCCGTGCAGGGGCCGTTCGATTCCTTCCTCGCCTTGCGTTCCCTGAAGACGCTGGGCCTGCGCATGGAGCGGCATAACGCCAATGCGATGGAAGTGGCAAAATTCCTCGAAGGCCATGACAAGGTCGAAAAGGTCATCTACCCGGGGCTGGAATCGCATCCACAGTACGAGCTGGCGCAGCGCCAGATGAAGGGCCCCGGCGGCATGATCTCCATCGTGATCAAGGGTGGTTATGGCGAGGCCAAGGACTTCCTGCAGAAGCTGAAAGTCTTCGCGCTGGCCGAATCGCTGGGTGGCGTCGAGTCGCTGGTGAATCATCCGGCGGTCATGACGCACGCCTCCGTACCGCCAGAGAATCGTGAAAAGCTCGGCATCAGCGACAACCTGGTGCGCCTGTCCGTGGGCATCGAGGATGTCGAAGACCTGATCGAAGACCTCAAGCAGGCGCTGGCATGAGCCAGCGCAAACTGCTCGAGAAGGGCAAGTCAGCAGGCGCTGGCTTGAAGCTGGCCTGAAACACAGCCCCATGAACGACACGCCGGTTTTCCGGCAATCGCTCGAAGACACCGCCGCCGCCATTGCCGATGGCCTGGCGGTGGATGGCTTCCACGTCTGTCGCGATTTCCTCTCGCCCGCGGTGCTCGCCGACCTGCGCACGCGCTTGCGACTCTGGTGGGAGGAGGGCGAGCTGCGCCGTGCAGCCATAGGCCGCGGTGAAAAGCGCAAGATCGACGACGACATCCGCGGCGATTACGTCCGCTGGATCGATACCGACTCGAACGGCGTGTTTGCCGAATTCTTCGCCGCGCATTACGAACCCATTCGCCTGGCCCTGAACCGCGAGCTGCAACTCGGGCTCTGGGATTACGAAGGCCATGTCACCGTCTATCCACCGGGCAGGTTCTATGCCCGGCACATCGATCGCTTCACCGATGCCGCGCATCGCAAGGTGTCCTGCATTCTCTACCTCAACGAGGACTGGCTGCCCGCGGAGGGGGGCGAGTTGCGGCTGTATCTTCCCGACGTCGATGGATACGAGCAGTCGCAGGATGTCCTGCCCGAGGGCGGCACGCTGGTGACCTTCCTGTCCGACCGTTTTCCGCACGAGGTCCTGCCGGCAACTCGCGAGCGTTTCTCTCTCACCGGCTGGTTCTGCACGAGACGCTGACATTCCGAATCGCCTTGCCTTGCGATGCGCTTCGAATTTGGTTAAACCATCAGCCTGACTGATACCGGAAAAGGGGCCGCAGGCATGCATTTGATCAGTATTACCGGAATTTTCGAAAACACCTTCAAGAACACCTGGAAGTGGATCCACATCTTCCTGCCCATCGGCCTTGTCGTATCGCTGGTGTCGCTGTTTCTCAATTCAATGTTCTTCAACCAGGCATTGGCCGCCAATGCGACGTTTGGCGACGGGCTTGCATCATTCTGGCAGTCCTTCGGCTTGATGATGCTGCTGGGCGTGACCATGTACGGGCTGCAGCTTTCTCTCTATGCAGCTGTGCTGGAGCGGCGCGGGGATTGGATGAACTTCGGCCTGTTACGTTTTGCGAAGCGCATCGTGTTCGTGTTTATCGGGGTGCTGATCTACTACTTGATCTACCTGCTTGGCGCCATGTTGCTGCTGATTCCCGGCCTGATGGCTGCGATCCTGCTCAGCATGATGCCCATGTTGATTCTTCTCGATGGCAGCAATCCATTCAGGGCCGTCCAGGAGAGCTTCGACCTGGTCTGGGGCAATGCCTGGATGTTCCTGGGTGTGAACCTGATCTTCATTGTCGCGATCGTCGCGATTTCCCTGGTACCGGGATTCTTTATCGGCTTTGGCGAAACCGTCGGCATGGCCAGCGGGTCCATCGCGCCAGATTTCGGTGCCTGGCAAACCTATCTCTACCTGGTACTGAATGGCGTCGTGATTTCGCTTTACTCGGTGTTTTTCCTGGAAACGTTCTACGACCTAAAGCGTGTGCGGGAAGAGAAGCGCAAGCTGGTCGAAGAGGACGGGCGGGAATAGCTCCAGGTTCGTGATCTGCAAATCAACGCTGGTCAACTACGACGCGCGTTCCGGCCTTGATGTCCCCGGTTCGCGCGTTTTCTTTTGAGTCGCGAATCGCGATGTAGGCCCAGAGCCAGAAGACGGGCAGGAATTCGATGGCGCGCCAGAGGTTCCGAACGAGGACCTGTTTTGCCGACGGCGGCCTGCCCGAGGCATCCACCACCTTGATCTTCATCATGCGCTTGCCGATCGAGTTGCCCTGCATCAGCAGTTCGATGACGGGGTGATACAGGAAGTAGGTCGCCGTCGACAGCCAGAAGGACAAGGCATGACGTGCAGCAAAGGGAGCCGCCATGTCGAAAAAGATCCCGAAGCCGAATTGCCCGGCGTGGAAATAAACGGGAATGGTTTCGAAAAAGACCAGGAAACCCCAGAGGGCGATCGGGATGGTGCGAACATGCCAGTCGACCACGAAGGCGCCAAAGCGGCTGTCGAGGTCGGCGTATTTCATGCCATCCGCCGACATGGTCATCAGGCGCCCAGCTCGGCCAGCTGGTCGGCCTGGTATTCGTTCATCAGGCTTTCGAGGATTTCATCCATGTCGCCCTGCATGACCTGGTCGAGCTTGTAGAGCGTCAGGTTGATGCGGTGGTCAGTGACGCGACCCTGCGGGAAATTGTAGGTGCGGATGCGTTCCGAGCGATCGCCCGAGCCGACCAGCTTCTTGCGATTCGCGGACTGCTCGCTTTGCTGCTTTTCCTGCTGCTCGGATATCAGGCGCGCTTTCAGGTAGTTCATCGCCTTGGCGCGATTCTTGTGCTGGGAACGGTCTTCCTGGCACTCGACCACGATGCCGGTCGGCAGGTGGGTGATGCGGATGGCGGAGTCGGTCTTGTTGACGTGCTGGCCGCCGGCGCCGGAGGCGCGGAAGGTATCGACCTTCAGGTCGTTGGTATCGATGTCGATTTCCTCGACATCATCCAGCTCCGGCATCACCGCGACGGTGCAGGCCGAAGTGTGGATGCGGCCCTGGCTTTCCGTTTCGGGGACGCGCTGGACGCGATGGGCACCGGATTCGAATTTCAATCGTGAATATGCGCCGCTGCCGATCAGGCGCGAGATGACTTCCTTGTAGCCGCCATGCTCGCCCTCGGATTCCGACAGCACTTCGATTTTCCAGCCCTGGCGCTCGGCATAGCGCGAGTACATCCTGAACAGGTCGCCGGCAAAGATCGCGGCTTCGTCGCCACCGGTGCCGGCACGGATTTCCAGGAACAGGTTGCTGTCGTCATGAGGGTCGCGCGGCAGCAGATGTTTCAGCAGCATCGGCTCGAGTGCTTCGAGTCTTTCCCGGGCGGTGGCAATCTCGTCTTCCGCCATGGCCCGCATGTCGGCATCGGAGTCCTCGGCCATGCGCTCGGCTTCGGCGAGATCCGCTTCGGCCTGGCGGAAGGCATTGAAGGATTGGGTCACCGGCTCGAGGCGGGAGTATTCCTGGGACAGCTTGCGGAATTCATCCTGCTTGTTGATCACGTCCGGATCGGCCAGCAGGCCTGACAGCTCCTCGTGCCGGTCGAGCAGGCGTTCGAGCTTGTCGCGGATCGAGTCCTTCACTCCGCATCCCCGTCTTCATCAAGCGGCTTGCGGTCCAGCTTGTCATCCAGCTGGAACAGCTCGGCGGCGGCCCGAATGATGTCGTTGCGTGAATCGGCTGCGGCCTCGCGAAGCGAGGCGGTCGGGGCATGCAGCAAGCGCTTGGTCAGGGTGCTGGCCAGCCACTGCATGACTTCTTCGGTCGGCTTGCCGGCGGCAAGCATGCGTTCGGCTTTTTCCAGGGCGCGGCGCTGCTCGATTTCACCATGCTCGCGAAGACCCTGGATCAGCGGCACGGCATCGAGGGTCCTGAGCTGGTCGATGAACAGTGCGGCGCGAGCCGTGATGATTTCTTCCGCGTCGGCCGCGGCCTTTTCACGCTGGCTGCGGTTCTCGTCGATAACGCCGTGCAGGTCGTCGACGGTGTAGAGGAAGACGTCGTTCATCTCGGCCACGGCCGGATCGATGTCGCGCGGCACGGCGATATCGACCATGAACACCGGTTTGCTGCGGCGCTTGCCAAAGGCCGCTTCCACGGTGGGACGTTCGAGGATGACGTTCGGCGCTGCCGTGGAGGAGATCACGATGTCGGCTTCACCCAGGTGGGCGGGAATTTCGTCCAGGCCGATCGCATAGCCGGAAAAACGGCTGGCCAGGTCATGGGCGCGTTCCTGGCTGCGGTTGGCGACGATCATGCGACCGAGGCCCTTGTCGTGCAGGTAGGTTGCGGCCAGTTCGATGGTCTCGCCAGCGCCGATCAGCAGCGCAGTCTGTTTTTCCAGCTTGCCGAAGATCTGGCGGGCCAGGTTCACGGCGGCGTAGGCAACCGACACCGGGTTGGCGCCGATCGCCGTGTCGGTACGAACCTGCTTGGCGACGGAGAAACTGTACTGGAACAGGCGATGGAGAACCGGGCCGACTGCACCTCTGGCCCGGGCCTGCTCGTAGGCCGACTTCAGCTGGCCGAGAATCTGTGGCTCGCCCAGGACCATGGAATCCAGGCCACAGGCGACGCGCAGCAGGTGCTGCACCATGTCCTGCTGCTCGTGAGCGTAAAAGCGTTCACGCACCTCCGGATCGTCGGGAGCGCGCTCGCTGGCCAGCCAGTCCAGCAGGGCATCCGGCGTGGCGGCATCGAGATTGCAGTAGATCTCGGTGCGGTTGCAGGTGGACAGGATCACGGCCTCGGACACCTCCGGCAGCGCCTGCAGCTGGCCGAGCGCAGCATCGAGCTGCTCCGCGGAGAAGGCCATCTTCTCGCGGATCTCGACCGGCGCGGTCTGGTGATTGATTCCGAGGGTGTAGAAAGGCATTTTTCTCTGCCAAGTCTCTGAAATTTGTCCACAAATTGGCGCGTAAGCTTACCACAGGCCCGCACCCTGCTTGGCAAGTTCCTTGGCGGGTTTCTTGGCAAGTTCCTGCGGGTCATCCGGGTGCACGCAGGTCTCAAACTTTGCGCGACGTGCCTGTTATAGTGCGCCACATCACGCCCGCCAACCATGGAATGCCCGGGAGAGCCCATTGAGAGTCCTGCACCGCCTGATCACCCTGACCCTGTTCGGATTGCTGCTGGGCTTGCTGGGCGCCTGCTCCACCAGCCAGGCCCTGAAACCGGTCGACGGGCCCGCAGACACCGAAACCTGGGAGGATCGTCGGGCCTGGCTGCTTGAGCAGGATCGCTGGGATCTCGATGGCCGCACCGCGATTGCCGCGTATGACGAGGGCTGGAATGCCAGCATCCTCTGGCGACAGCGCGGCATCCTGATGGATGTGCGCCTGTCCGGCCCGCTGGGTTTCGGCAGCGCCCGGGTCACCGGCACGCCGGAACTCCTGACGGTCGAGACCAGCGATGGTGAGACCTTCGTCACCAGCGATCCCGAGACCGACCTCTACTGGCAGCTGGGCTGGACCGCACCGCTGGACCGCATGCGCTACTGGGTGCTGGGCCTGCCGGGACCGGGCGAGGTCAGCGGCCTGGAGGTGGACGGTGCCGGTCGACTGCGGGGTTTTCGCCAGGGTCGCTGGCAGGTGGACTTCGAGGATTACCTGCAGGTGACAGCGCCGGATGGCAGCCAGCGGGCCTTGCCGAGAAAGCTGGAAATGTTTCGCGACAATGTGCGTATCCGGCTGATCGTCGCCGAGTGGGAGCTGCAGGCGAGCTTGCCGAGAGTCGATGACTCGACCGGCTCGGAAAAGCGCCGCAGCCGGCCTGGCCTGCGTATCCCGGGCAAGGAACGGCCCCCGGCCGGAGACGCCGGCTCGACGCCGATCCGGACGGAACCGCCGCGCTGAGCTAGCCCGGATGGCGCGCCGCCGGGGCAGAAATCGGCCGCGATTCGGGCCGATTTGGCCGGATTTCCGGAGCCGCGCCAAAAATCAGTGTTTTCAGGCACTTCGCCGCCGTTCGAGCGGCCATTTCATTTGACTCCAGCGGCCCCTGCCGCGAAAATACCCGCCCTCGACCGTGGCCTGTTTGCACGCCGCGGTCGGATCCACGGCCGGAGAGGAAACTCGTCCGGCCGTCGCTGTCATTGGCGACCGGATTTTCGAACATTTGGGGCGTAGCCAAGCCCCGGGTGGACAATCGGCATCGGGTTTTGATCCAGGTCGGTTGCGTCGCAAGGGTCAGGGAAAATTTTGGGGCGTAGCCAAGCGGTAAGGCATCGGGTTTTGATCCCGTGATTCGCAGGTTCGAATCCTGCCGCCCCAGCCAGAATTTGATGTATCAAGCCAGAACCAGACGTGCAGGGGATATGACATGGCGTTGAGCAACATGATGGTCTTCACCGGTAACGCAAACCCGGAGCTGGCCAGGAGCATTGCGCAACATCTGGATCTGGCCATGGGCAAGATCACCGTCGACACCTTCAGCGACGGCGAAGTGGCTGTCGAGATCATGGAAAACGTCCGTGGTCGCGACGTGTTCCTGGTGCAGTCGACCTGCCCGCCGTCGAACGACAGCTTGATGGAATTGCTGGTGATGATCGACGCGATGAAGCGCGCGTCCGCCGGCCGGATCACCGCGGTGATCCCGTATTTCGGTTATGCCCGCCAGGATCGGCGCCCGCGTGCGACGCGCGTGCCGATCACGGCGAAGCTGGTGGCCAACATGCTGACATCCGCTGGCGTGCACCGCGTGCTGACGGTCGACCTGCATGCCGACCAGATCCAGGGATTCTTCGATATCCCGGTGGACAACGTGTATGCCTCGCCGGTGTTGCTGGGCGACGCGTACAAGCTCATGCAGAAGCATGGCGAGCTGGTGGTGGTGTCGCCCGACGTCGGCGGCGTGGTTCGTGCCCGGGCCTTCGCAAAGCGCCTGGATGATTCGGACCTGGCCATCATCGACAAGCGTCGCCCGAAGGCGAACGAGTCGCAGGTGATGAACATCATCGGCGATATCGAAGGCAAGGCCTGCATGATTGTCGACGACCTGGTCGACACGGCCGGGACGCTCTGCAAGGCGGCTGGCGCGTTGAAGGAAAAAGGTGCGAAGGCCGTGTACGCCTACATCACGCACCCGGTGCTCTCCGGCAAGGCCATCGAGAACATCACGAATTCGGAGCTGGATGAGCTGGTCGTGACCGACACCATCCCGCTCAGCGAGGAAGCCAGGGCCTGCAGCCAAATCCGCCAGCTGGGCACGGCAGAGATTCTCGCGGAAACGATGCGTCGCATTTCGGACGAAGAGTCCGTCAGTTCGCTCTACGTGGATTGATCCACAAGCGGGAACTGAAAAGAATTTCCGGCTTCATTGTGAAGGTCGGGAACTGCACCCGGATTGGTCGCGATCCGGGCTTTTGAAACTGTAACTGAGGTTAATGAAATGGTTGATTTCAATCTGAATGCCGAATCTCGCAAGGACGAGGGGAAAGGTGCGAGCCGCCGCCTGCGTCGTGCGGGCAAGGTGCCGGCGATCCTTTACGGACACGGCGATCCGGTTTCGCTCACGCTCGATGCCAACGAGCTGGCGAACCACATCAAGTACGAAGCCTTCTTCTCGCACATCCTGACGCTGAACATCGACGGCAAGGAAGAGCAGGCAGTCATGAAGGACATGCAGCGCCATCCGTACAAGCCGGTCGTGCTGCACGTCGACCTGCAGCGTGTGAAGAAGGGCCACAAGATGCACGTCAACGTGCCGGTTCACTTCCTCAACGACAAGACGTCTTACGGCGTCAAGCAGGAAGGCGGCGTGATGTCCCACAATGTCACGCAGCTGGAAGTCTACGTCCTGCCGAAGGACCTGCCGGAGTACATCGAAGTGGATTGCGCCGAGCTCAAGATCGGCGAGTCGATCCATCTCTCCGAGATCACGTTGCCGGAAGGCGTCGAGTCGGCTGACCTGATGCACGACAACGATCCGGTGCTGGTGTCGATTCACCACCCGCGTGTCGAAGAAGAGCCGGTCGACGGAGAAGAGGAGGGCGAAGAGTCCGCCGAAGTTCCGACCGTCGCCGACGAGAAGGAAGACAAGGAAGGCGAGGACAAGGGCGACGAGTAAGTCGACTCTCTCCTCAAGGAATAGACAATGTCTGGACAGGACATCCGTCTCGTGGTCGGCCTCGGAAATCCCGGGGCCGATTACGTTTCGACCCGCCACAATTCCGGTTTCCACTTCGTGGACGAACTGGCGCGCCGGCATGGCGGGCAGTTCAAGCTGGAAAAGAAATTCCATGGCGAAGTGGCGCGGATCGACATCGATGGCCAGGACATCCGGCTACTGAAGCCGGTGACTTTCTACAACGTCTCCGGCAAGGCCGTGCAGGCGCTGGCCTCCTTCCTCAAGATCAAACCCGAGCAGGTGCTGGTCGCGCATGACGAGATCGACCTGCCGCCAGGCACCCTGAAACTGAAACAGGGTGGCGGCCATGGCGGCAACAACGGCCTGCGCGACATCATTCCGCATCTTGGTGCGGACATCCTGCGCATGCGCATCGGTGTCGGTCATCCCGGCGATCCGAAGCGGGTTGCCGATTACGTATTGAAGCGTCCCTCGAAGGACGAAGCGCCGGTACTGGCGCGCGCCATCGACGACGCGGTCGATGGTTTCGAACGCTTGCTGAAGGACGGGCTGCAGAAAGCGCAGACCCAGGTCCACAGCCGATAAGAAGGAACGCAATAACATGGGTATCAAGTGTGGCATCGTCGGTCTTCCCAACGTCGGCAAGTCGACGCTCTTCAATGCGCTGACCAAGGCCGAGATTGCAGCCGAGAACTATCCCTTCTGCACCATCGAGCCGAATGTCGGGGTGGTGCCGGTACCGGATCCGCGACTCGACGAGCTCTCCGCCATCGTCAAGCCACAGAAGACGCTGCCGACCACGGTGGAATTCGTGGACATCGCCGGCCTGGTCGAAGGCGCTTCCAAGGGCGAGGGCCTGGGCAACAAGTTCCTCTCCCACATTCGCGAGACGGATGCGATTGTCGAGGTCGTGCGCTGCTTCGAGAACGATGACATCACCCATGTCGCCGGCAAGATCGATCCGCTTTCCGATATCGAGATCATCAACACCGAGCTGGCACTGGCCGACCTGGACACGGTCGAGCGCAACATTCAGCGCAGTGAAAAGGTGGCGAAGTCCGGTGACAAGGATGCCAAGGCCCGGATCAGCGTGCTGCAGAAGTTGAAGGCACCGCTGGACGAAGGCAATGCGGCTCGCGTGGCCGAGCTCGACAAGGAAGAAAGGAAGCTCGTTCGCGACCTGAACCTGCTGACCATCAAGCCGCTGCTCTACATCGCCAATGTCAACGAGGACGGCTTCGAGAACAACGCCATGCTCGACAAGGTGCGCGAGCATGCTGCGAAGGAAGGCGCGAACGTGGTGGCCGTATGCGCCGCCATCGAGGCCGAGATCGCGCAGCTGGACGATGCCGACAAGGAAGAGTTTCTCAGTGACCTTGGCCTGGAAGAGCCCGGCCTGAACCGCGTCATCCGCTCGGGCTACGAGCTGCTGGGCCTGGGCACCTATTTCACGGCGGGCGAGAAGGAAGTGCGTGCCTGGACGGTGAAGCAGGGTTCGACGGCTCCGCAGGCGGCGGGCGTCATTCATACCGATTTCGAAAAGGGCTTCATCCGCGCGGAAGTTGTTTCGTATGATGACTTCATCGCCTGCAAGGGCGAGCAGGGCGCGAAGGACGCCGGCAAGTGGCGCCTGGAGGGCAAGGACTACATCGTGCAGGAAGGCGACGTGATGCACTTCCGCTTCAACGTATGAGCAGGGGAAACGAGATGATGAACAAGGGAATGAAATTGCCGGTCCGGGCGCTGGTGCTGGCCATGGGCCTGGTCTTTGCGAGTGGCGCCATGGCTGCCGACGATCGAGTGGCGAGCGCGCTGAACGACATCGGCATGGCCTACAACATCGACCAGGATGGCGATTACGCCATTGTCATCAGCTTCGACGACGACCGTACCCAGCTGGTATTCGTGCGCAGCGCCGTCTATGACAGTCGCGGCGTGGTGATGCGCGACATCTGGTCGCCGGGCTACGTGCATGGCAGCGATGACATGCCGGCAGATCTCCTGTCGCGGCTGCTGTCGGAAAATGTCGGCACGGTCATGGGTAACTGGGCACGCGAGAACCGTGAAATCAGCTACGTCGTCAAGCTGACTGCCGATGCCTCGGCCACCGAGCTGCGCGCGGCCATCCTCGAAGCCGCCGAACAGGCTGACGAGCTGGAAAAGGAATTGCTGGGCTCCGATGATCTCTGAGGTCGGCAAGCTGCCATTCGTTCTCGCCCTGCTGCTCGCCACGAGTGGCGTGGCAGCTGGCGAGGCGATCGCGGCCGATGAACCGGTGGAAGAACCCGGGGCGACCGAGCTGGCACCCGTCGATGAATTCATCCAGGGGCAGCTGGACGCGCTCGAGCTCAGCTACGACATCGACGAAGACAACGATTTCCGGCTGATCTACAAATTCGATGACGGCCGCAGCCAGGCCGTGTTCGTTCGCAGCCAGACCTATGAATCCAGTGGCATCGCCATGCGCGATGTCTGGTCCTATGGCTACACCCATCCCACCAAGTACCTTCCCATGGAGCTGGAGCGCGAGCTGCTGTTCGCCAGCTACGAGGGCGTGATGGGTGGCTGGGCCCGAGAGGGCAATGCCGTGGTGTACATGGTCAAGATCCGGGCCGATGCCCCGGCCGAGATGCTGGAGGCCGCGATCAACGAGGCGATCGAGCAGGCCGACGAGCTGGAGGCCGAGCTGGCGGGGGATGACAGGCTCTAGGCTGCTGCCAGCAGCCAGCTGGCGAACCCGGTGCGGTCCGCAGTTGGCTTCCGGGCTTGATTTGGCAGGGCGGAATCCGGATAATTCCGCTCCTTCCGACAAGGCCCGGAGAGGGGCCCGGATGGCAAGAAAGCCAGTCCCATCAAGGATTTGGCGAACAACAAGATCCGGCTAGGTAGCTCAGTTGGTTAGAGCGACGGACTCATAACCCGTAGGTCGGCGGTTCAATTCCGCCCCTAGCCACCAAACAAAGCCAATCGGTAAATTTCCGGTTGGCTTTTTTCTTGTCCGCCCCTGGCCACCGCCTTCGAAGAACCCGCCCATCGGCGGGTTTTCTAGTTCGGGGGATGGAAGTTTCGCGGCCACCTTGCGACGCCGACCGGTTTACTCCGCAACAAGGTACGCCAGGGCCTTTTCGAATTCACTCGCCCACATGCGGCGGTGGCCTTTGCCCGGCAGCAGCTGGGAACCGATAAACTGGAGTCCCTTATCTTCCATCGCCTGGCGAGTGGCAGAGAAATCCGCCCGGGCAAAGGGGTCTTCGGCGCCTGAGGCCATGAAGTAGCGTTGCTGCCTGAGTCGGGGCATCAGCGGCTCGGGAGGCCAGTAGATCAACTTGCTGTCCGGCCGCAGGAAGCCGCCGCTGAGCAGCACGCCACGAAACACGTCCGGATAGGCGAAGCCGAGCATCTGGGCCGTCTTGGAGCCACCGGAAAAGCCGCCGACATACACCTGGCCCGGATCGATGGGCAGGGTGGACACCGCCCCGGCCAGGCCCGCCAGCGCCAGGGGCGCGCGACGGCCACTGACGGAATGACGGTTGCCGCTGTCGAGTGCCATCACCACCACCATGTCGAAATCATCCAGCACCGGCGCCCATTTCTCGGGCGGTCGGCTGCGCTCGCCGGGATCGATCCAGACCAGCAATCGATAGCCCTTCGCAGGGGGCGGGTGGTTCGGCCTGCGAATCAGCCAGGTTTCCTCGGCAGGCTGGATGGAGAACCCCCGCTTGTCGCCCGCGGCCGTGTCTTCGAAGCCGGGAAACATGCGCGCCATGATGATGTGACGGCGGGCATAGTCAGGCGCTGTGGTCATTTTCAGGACGTCCCAGTCGCCGGCTGCCGAGGCAGCACCGGGCAGGGCGGCGGCAGCCAGCAGCAAGGTGCCCAGCAAGTTCACCTTGACGCGTCGCAACAGCCTGATTTCACTCGATTTCGTCATGCCAACCTGCCTCGGTCTGCGCGGCCTGTCTGGATCGACAGGGTATTAGACGGCCTGGAATAGTCGAGGTTCCGGACAATCCGTGTTGCAGGGGAATAGGGAAAATCTGTGTCAATAAGGGCTCCGGTTCAGCATTTTCTGACAGGCTCGCTAAACAGGCTTATGTAAATTTGGCCGAACTTTTATGTCATATCGCGATACACCCCAAGGGAGATCCACATGCGCATCCTTCTGATCCTTATCGGCTTCCTGCTTGCCTCATTGGGCAGCTTCCAGGCAGCAGCCCACGGCACGCCAACCGCCTGCACGGCCGGCATGGCCGGCAGCTACCCCTGCCAGAACATCGACTTCAATGCCCAGCTGACGCTGGCCGAGATGGGCGAGGTCGATCCCAACGCCGTTGCCAATGACATCTGGGGCTGGACCGATTCCTCCACCAATCGCGATTACGCCATTGTCGGGCTTTACTACGGCACGGCGTTTGTCGATGTCACGGATCCGGACAACCCGGTGTTCATCGCCCGTCTCGAGGACAGCGTGCACAGCACCAAGGCCTGCCATGACGGTTGCGGTCGCGGGGGCGACGGCGAATCGGTGGACAACCCGGTCGAAGAGGACAACGTCGGGGATTCGCTGTGGATGGACATCAAGGTCTACGGCGATGTCGCGTACATCGGTTCGGAACAAGGCTACTTCGGCATTCGCGTGTTCGACCTGACGCGCCTCAGGACCATCGCGCCGGGATCGACGGTGTCGGCCGATCGCATTCTTGATGAGGTTCGCAACTCGCACAACCTCGGCATCGACTGGGACAACGGCTATCTCTATGCCGTGGGCGACAGCTCCTCGGATGCCGGCGTGCGTCGCAGCGGCGCTCGCATCTACGATCTCAACGCCGATCCGCTGAACCCGACCTACATCGGCGAAATGCGCATCGACGGCATGCCCACCACCAGCTACTTCCATGACCTGTGGTGTGGCACCTATGACGGCCCCGATGCGGATCACCAGGGCAAGGCAATCTGCGTGACCGCCAATTCCGGTCGCGAGTTCGATCCGGATACGAATACCACGATGTATTACCGTGCCGACCTCGACACCTACGATGGCTACACCTATTTCGACAACAAGGGCGACGGCGACCCGAGCAACGACGTGCTGGGTTTCGAGAATCCGGCTTACGAACAGAGCCGTACGGATGGTTTCTACCCGATTCCTCGCTATTCCTACATCGCCGTACTGGACATGACCGACAAGCTCAATCCGGTACTGCTGGATCGGCTCACCTACGCGAAGGCGCGCTACATCCACCAGATGTGGCCCACGGACGATCACAACTACCTCCTCGTCAATGACGAGCTGGAAGAGCAGTTCTATGGCAGTCGGTCCGAGGTCTATGTCTATGACATGAGCGATCTCGACAACCTGGCGATGACCAATACCTACGAGCACACCATTCTCGACATCGACCACAACATGTATGTCAACGGCCGCTACAGCTACCAGTCGAGCTATGCCGGTGGCGTGCGCATCCTGGACATCATCAACCCGGAAACGCCCTACGAGATCGGCTTCTTCGACACCAAGCCGACCTACTCGGATTCGCAGTTCACCGGCAGCTGGAGCAACTTCCTGTTCGAATCCGGCACCCTGGTGATTTCCGACATGGAGGACGGCCTGTTCGTACTGACGCCGTCGATGACCGACAGCGGCGAGAGCGTCGACCTGGCGGTGGATGGCGACATCTATCGCGACAACTCCAGCGGTGACGAGACGGCGGCCTACTACGTCTACAACAACGGTGCGGATGCGGCGACCGAGTTCTACCTCGAATCGGCCACCGGCCGTGCCTTCGATACTCCGGGTGGTGTCTTCACCGTGTATGCCGACAGCTTTGCCGGTACCTCGGCGGTGGAGGGCAGCACCGCAGTGACCTGCTCGGTAGAAGGCGACCAGGTGGGACGCCTGGGCGAACCGCTGTTCGATTTCGACAACCGCAAGGTGATCTGCACGGCGACGGAAGTGCCGAGCTGCTCCGGTTTTGCCGTGACGGTGCCGGTCAATGGTGCACTGTCTGTCGAAGACCTCGTGGTCAATGTCAGTGCCAGGCAGGTGGAAGCGCAGGGTACGACCGGCGACAACTACGCGCGCTTCGGTGACGGTGCGGCCATTGCCTTCGACACGCTGCCGGCCATGGCCGACAAGATTGCCGCCCTGCGTGGCGCGGCCTGTGACGAGGTGCCAGTGGTGTCTGCCGGCACCGACATCACTGCCGAGGAAGAGTCGACGCAGTCGCTGGCGGGTTCGGCCGACCTCGCTGACGCCGTTGTCGGCACGGTGGCATGGACGCAGGTCGATGGTCCGACCATCACCTTCGCCGATGCCTCGGCACTGGCCACCGACATCACGCTGCCGAGCGTCAGCGCCGATGACACGGCCACCCTGCGCCTGACGGTTGCCAGCAACTACGGCAACGAGGCCAGCGACGAGATCGTGGTCAACATCACGGCCAAGGCCGAAGCGCCGCGTTCCGGTGGCGGCGGTGGCGGTGGTGCCACCTTGTGGCTGGTCGGCCTGCTCGGCCTGCTGGCTGCAGGTCGTCGCCGGCTGAAATGATGCTTCGAGCTCCAGACGAACAAGGCCCGCGCAAGCGGGCCTTTTTCATGCCCGCGTTCAGGAACAATCGGCAGGGGAATGTTGTCTCAGCTGCCTGACATCTCAAATCGGGGCAAATCATGATCGAATCATTCCGGGCAAAACGGCTTGTCGGATTCCTGTCGATGCTGCTGTTGCTGGCCAGCTTCAGTGCGCGCGCGGGTGATCAGTTCTTTGCGGTCATCAGCCAGGATGTCGAGGTATCGGCCGCCTGGTACTCGAGCCTGCTGCAGCTCGAGCAGGTGAACCGTTTCCATGATGAAGAGAACGGCCAGTACGACATACGCATGCTGAAAGGCGAGGGCTTCCTGCTGGAGATCATGCAGCTGGCCGATGCGGTCGAACGGCCGGAGGGCTATGTGCGGGGGCTGTTCAAGGTCGGCTTCTTTGTCGATGACCTGGATGCATTCATGGCGGCCCTGCCCGACACCTACGAGCCCTTGCGCCAGATGGAGGACGCGGCCAACCGGGTCCGATTTGTCCAGTACCGTGACCCGGACGGCAATTACGTGCAGGTGTTCCAGCGGCTGGACTGATCCCCGGCCAGGTTCCGGCCTGAATCCAACTTGAACCGTCGGCCCCTTGCCCTGACAATCATCCCGGTCATTCAGTATCGGGAGTCGGCAAGTGACGGAATCGGTGAATACACAAGGCAGGACCGCGGGCTTGTTCCTGACGCTGGCGTCGATCGTGATCGTCATTGCCGGCATGAAAGCCAGCCAGGACATCCTGGTGCCGTTCCTGCTGGCCCTGTTCCTCGCCGTGCTGGGCGCCTCGCCCATGCTGTGGCTGCAAAAGCGCGGCCTGCCGTTGTGGCTGGCGCTGATGCTGGTGATTTCAGGCTTCCTGCTGGTGGGGGTCGGCCTGGCCGGCCTGGTCAGCAGCGCGGTGGCGGATTTCACCCAGAACCTGCCGACCTACCAGGCGCGCCTGCGTGGCGAGTTCTCGTCCCTGATCGAGTGGCTGGCCGGCCGCGGCCTGGATTCCGAATCCCTCAAGCTGTCCGAGATCTTCAATCCCGGCGCCGCCATGGGCCTGGTCGGCACCATGCTGAACAGCCTCGGTGGCGTGTTGACCAACAGCTTCCTGATCCTGATCACCGTGGTCTTCATGCTGCTGGAAGCAGGCGGCTTCGAAGGCAAGATTCGCTATATTGCCGGCCAGGGCAATCTCACCCTGGACAACATCAAGGAGTTCACCGCCAAGGTTCGCCAGTACATTGCCATCAAGGGCTGGGTCAGCCTGGCAAGCGGCGTCCTGGTCACGCTTTCGCTGATGATCATCGGGGTGGACTACCCGATTCTCTGGGGCGTCGTGTCCTTTGCCTTGAACTTCGTGCCGAACATCGGCTCCATCATTGCAGGCGTGCCCGCCGTGCTGCTGGCGTTCATCCAGCTGGGCAGCCTGTCGGCGCTGGCGACGACAATTTGCTACCTGGTCATCAATATCGTCATGGGCAACATGGTCGAGCCGCGCTTCATGGGCAAGGGCCTCGGGCTGTCCACGCTGGTGGTGTTCCTGTCGTTGCTGTTCTGGGGCTGGGTGCTGGGCCCGGTCGGCATGCTGCTGTCCGTGCCGCTGACCATCACCCTCAAGATTGCGCTGGATGCCCGCGAGGAAACCCGCTGGATTGCAATCCTGCTCGGTCCTGACATGGCCAGTTCGGGACTGGAAGACGTGGCCGAGGCCAAAGACTGAGCGGACCGACGTCACGCTTCTGTCATTTTCCTGCACATTGCGGGAACTTTGGGGGCAGTCGGCCCTCTCAATAGCTGGTTGGAGGTTATCCGCGGGTATTGCGCCGCAGCATGGCGGCGTGCGAGGTGTTTGGCAGTGCCGGGCGCTTTCGCTATTCTCGGGCTCCTCTTGAAATTGAACACGACGCACTACGCACTTCTCCAGGAGACAGATCAATGCGCAAGCTCGTAACCCTGGGCGTAGCCCTGGCGGGTACTCTCGTCCTGCTGGCTGCCTGCCAGCCACAGACCGGTGCCTCGAAAGATGCCATGGACTATGCCAGCAACATCAGTGCCGACAACATCCGTGCCCACATGGAGTTCCTGGCCGATGACCTGATGCAAGGTCGTGATACCGGCGAACCGGGCTATGAAATCTCGGCCAATTACGTCGCGACTTTCATGAAGCTCTATGGCCTCAAGCCGGGTAATGGTGACAGCTTCTTCCAGAGCGTGCCGTTCCGCTCGGCCACCGTGGTCGAGTCCTCGGCAAGCCTCACGCTGGCCGGTGAGACCATGGAGCTCGATCCCGTCGATGACCTGGTGATCACACCGTCGAACAACGAGGAGACGGCAAGCGCCGAGGGTGGCCTGGTGTTCGTCGGTTACGGCATCCATGCGCCGGATTTCGGCTACTCCAGCTACGAAGGCCTGGATGTTGAAGGCAAGTACGTCGTGATGGTGCGCCGTGGCGCGCCGGACGACCTGCCGTCCGACGAGCGGGCCTATTTCTCCTCGACCGATCACAAGTACGCCGAAGCGCAGCGACGCGGTGCGATCGGCGTGATCACCCTGACATCCCCGAGCTGGCGCGAAGCGTACGGTTGGGATGTCATTTCCCGTTGGGTCGGGGGTGGCAGCAGCTTCAACTGGGTCGGTCCCGAGGGCAACGTGCCGATGTCCTACCCTGACCTGGGTGTGCGCGGCTGGCTGTCCTACGACATGACCGACAAGCTGTTCGAGGCATCCGGCCACGACTACGAGGAAGTGATCGAACAGCTGGGAGCCGGCGAGCTGGTCGCCTTCGATGTGCCCGGCACGCTGACGGCCAGCGTCACTTCGGAATGGGAGAGCATCAGTTCGCGCAATGTCGTCGGTGTCCTGGAGGGATCCGATCCGGCGCTGAAGGAAGAATACGTGCTGTTTTCCGGCCATCTTGACCACACGGGCGTGCGCAAGTCGGTGGCCGGCTCCCACGCGGAAGGCGAGGCTGGCGACGGCCATGGCGACCTGATCAACAACGGTGCCTATGACAATGCCAGCGGCATCGCGATCCTGCTGGAAATCATGCGCGTCTACTCGAACATGGAAACCCGGCCGCGGCGCTCGATGGTGTTCCTGGCCGTGACGGCCGAGGAAAAGGGCCTGCTGGGCTCGGAGTACTGGGGTGCCAATCCGACACTCGATATCGACAAGGTGTCGGCCAACGTGAACCTGGACATGCCGATACTGACCTTCCCGATCGCCGATGTGGTTGGTTATGGCGTCGAGCATTCCGAACTGCACGAAATCGTCGAAGAAAAGGCGGGCATGCTGGACCTGGCGTTGAGCCCGGATCCGAAGCCGGAGGAAGTGATTTTCGTGCGCTCCGACCAGTACAGTTTCGTCAAGGAAGGCGTGCCGGCAGTGTTCCTCGTCCCGGGCTTCAACAGCCGTGACGAAGCCATCAATGGCGAGGAAGCCTGGGAGGAGTTCTCTTCCGAGCACTATCACAAGCCGTCCGATGACCTGAGCCTCCCTTATAACAAGGAGGCAGCCTTCGATTTCGCGGCCACCAATTTCCTGGTTGGCCTGGAAGTCGCCAATCGTGACAAGCGTGTCGAGTGGAAGGACAACTTCTTCGGTCGGCAGTTCGGCCCGCTTCGCGAGCAGTAAGCCAGCCTTGCAGTGCAGGCATGAAAAAGCCCGGCCAATGGCCGGGCTTTTTCATGGCGAGGGAATCAATCGTCGAGTCGCTGGGAGAAATAGTGCTCGAGGTACTCGTCGAAGCCGAGCGTGTCTGCGGCCTCGATTTCGGCTTGCGCTGCCAGTGAATCACGGGCCTCGCGCTGCATGCGTTGTTCAGTCGCGGCATCAAGCGCCTGTTCGCTGATGGCGGCATGGTGTTCCTGCGACTTGCGCAGTGCAAAGGCGAAGAAGCTCTCGCCGCGCTCCTGCATTTCCGCCAGCATGCGGGCCGAGGGCGTGAGGTCCGGGTCGGCGGCCACGGCCAGCTGCCTGTCGAGCGCGGCCGTGTAGGGGCTCTCCGGTTCGCAGCGATCCATCAGCGCGGCCACGGGTCGCATCTTGGCAAGAATGTCATCGGCCCAGTCGCGCAGCAGTACGTCGCGCCCGTTTCGTTTCAAGGCCAGTTCCGGCTCGCGACCGCGCACGGCAACCAGCGACTGGTTGAAATTGATCTCTGCGCGCTCCTGGTCGTCGATCGGCGGGCTTTCGGCGAGCATGCAGTAGACCAGGAAGACTTCCAGGAAATGCAGTTGTTCGAGCGAGATGCCGGCCGGCTCGAAGGCATTGACGTCCAGCGCCCGCACCTCGATGTAGCGAACGCCGCGGCGCTTCAGTGCCAGGGTCGGCTTTTCACCCGATTCGGCCACGTTCTTCGGTCGCATGAAGCTGTAGTACTCGTTTTCGATCTGCAGCAGGTGATCGTTCAGCTGCCGGTATTCGCCATCGACCTTGACGCCGATCTTGCTGTATTCCGGCCACGGTTCTTCGATCGCGTCCCACAGGCCCTGTACGTAGCTGTCGATGTCGTTGTAGGAGATCTTCAGCGAATCCTGGGCCTTGTTCTTGTAGCCGATGTCGCTCATCCGCAGCGACGTGGCGTGGGGCAGGAAGATGGTGTGCTCGTCGAATTTCTCGAATCCTTCCAGCCGTCCGTCCAGGAAGCTGCTGCAGGCGGCCGGTGAAGCCCCGAACAGGTAGGGCACGATCCAGCCGTGGCGCTGGAAATTGCGAATCAGGCCGAAGTAGGACTTCGAGCGGAGGCCCTTGTCGTCCAGCTCCGAGCCAAAGGTGGCTCGCCAGACCGGCCAGAACTTTTCTGGCAGCGAGAAGTTGAAGTGCACGCCGGCAATCGTCTGCATCTTGCGGCCGTAACGATAGCCGAGGCCGCGACGGTAGACATGCTTCATGGTGCCGACATTGGAGCTGCCGTACTCGGCGATCGGAATGTCGCTGTCCTTGCCCAGCAGGCAGGGCATGCTGGTGGCCCACAGTATTTCGTCACGGATATTCTTGTACACGAACCGTTGAATGCTGTTCAGGTATTCCAGAGTTTCGGCGGCCGTCTGCCGGGGTGGAGTGATAAATTCCAGTAAGGCTTCCGAATAATCAGTGGTAATCTCGGGGTGAGTCAGGGTGGAACCGAGAGCGTCCGGGTGGGCCCTGTCGGAGAGGCGGCCTCTGCTGTCGACGCGGAGACTTTCCTTTTCGATGCCCTTCAAGCCGCCATGAAACAGGCAGCCCGAGGTATCTGCCAGTGCCGACAGGGTATGTTCTTCCAGTTTTGCAGCGGGTTCGGGGTTCTTCACGTGGGAGTCTCGACAGAAGTGGTGTGGATTATCCGGCAATGCAGCGCTGAGTAAAAGGGGCGCAGGTGGACAAGCGGGTGCCGGGCAATGAAATGACAAGTCCAGACCTGTATCGTGGGGTGAAGCTCCGGGGGGAGATGAGATGCCTTTACATGGTGCCTGGCTAGGAGATTACCGGCGATCGAAGCGCAAGGCCTTGACGAGTGCCGTGCTGGTCGTGCTCGGGACAGCCATGCTGGTCCTGATCCTGCTGGCGGCACAGTTCAAGGAAAATACCGAATCCCTGCAAGAGGCCATGCAGACGCAGCTGTACGAGACCAGTGCTCGACTGCGCGTTGCTCTCGATGAATACGAGACTGTCATCGAGTTGATGGCGATCGATATCGAAGAAAACCCCGACGACCCTGTCGAGCACTACCGGTTTGAAGCGGCGACGGCCTACGAGGTCATGCCAGGTTTCCAGGCCATCAACTGGGTCGGACCCGATGGCACCATCGAGATCGTCTACCCGCCGGAGGGCAATGCCGGCGCCCTGGGTGCCAACCTGAATCAGGTCGTTCCGGCCGCTGCAGCCTTCCAGAATGCCCTCGCGACCGGCGAAACCCACGCTTCAGAAGTGCTGACCCTGCTGCAGGGCGGGCGTGGCTTTGCGCTTTATCGGCCCGTTACCTGGAATGGCGAACTGGTCGGGGTCGTGAACGCGGTCTTCAAGGTCGAGGAGTTTTTCGGGCGTTTCCTCGGCGACCAGATAGGAGAGCGGTACATACTGCGCGTGCTGGATGACGAGCAGCTGGTCCTGGAGACCTCGGACTCCAGTGCAGTCGACAAGCTCGATGGCATCGTCGCACGGCAGGAGGTGGGGTTTGCATACCAGAGCTGGACCCTGGTGCTGCTTCCCAGGGATGAACTGATCAACGCGTATCGCAGCCAGTTCGCTGGCGGCATCCTGTTGACCGGCGTCATCGTACTGATCCTCGGGGTACTGACCTACGTGCTCATCCTGCGCCATCAGCGCGTCAAGCTGAGCGAAAAGCGCTTTCGCGATCTGTCGGGATTGCTGCCGGACATGGTGATCGAGGCCGATCGCGATTTCGTGGTCACCTACATGAACAAGCTGGCCATGGACACGCTGGGCTATGACTCCGCCAGCCTTCGCGAGGGTATCGACCTGTTGCACATCCTGGTCCGGGATGACGAAATCCCGCTGGTTCGTCGGCAGTACGAGGCCATTGGCCCCGGGCGCTCCATGAAGCAGGTGCGCAAGATCCTGATGCGGGATGGTGGCCTGAGTTCCTGCGACGTCACCGTGGGTGCGATTCACGACACCAATGGCGGGTTCTCCGGCGTGCGCTGCGTGGTCAGGGACATTTCCGACATTCTCGATGCCGAACGCAAGCTGCGCAGGCTGGCGACCACCAACGAGGTCACCAACCTGCCGAACCGCAAGCTGTTTCTCGACATTCTCAGTTTCGAGTTCCGCAAGGCCAGAAACCACAATGCGGGAATCTGGCTGGTGGCGCTGGACGTGGATCACTTCAAGGAGATCAACGAGGCCAAGGGTCATGCCATTGGCGACCAGTTCCTGCGCGAGACCGGCGAGCGACTCGACAGGCTCTGCGACAAGGTCGGTTTCGTGGCCAGCATGGGTGCGGACGAGTTCGCCGTGCTGATCACCGAGCAGATGGACGACGAGCGCTTCAATGAATTCATCGGCCAGGTCAATGCCGAGCTGAACCAGCCGGTGCCCATTGACCAGGATGAACCCCTGAAGCTTGGTGTCAGCATGGGTTATGCGCATTACCCGGAAGATGCCGACAGTGCGGAGCAGCTGTTCACCCATGCAACCGCGGCACTGTACAGTGCCAAGGCGCAGGGTGGCGGTGTGCAGCAGGGTTTCACGGCCGAGATATCCAGCAAGCTGATCAAACGCAAGACGCGTGAAGAAGAACTCAAGCAGGCGCTTGTCCGCGACGAGTTCGTGCTTTTTTACCAGCCGCTGGTGGATGCGCGCGGTGGCGAACTTGTTGGCGCGGAAGCGTTGATTCGCTGGCAGCATCCGACCGAAGGCCTGGTAGGACCCTTCGAATTCATTCCGCTGGCCGAGGAGCTCGGGCTGATCGACGATATCGGTGCCTGGGCCGTAAGGGCAGCCACTGCCCAACTGGCGGACTGGAATTCGATTGGCCACAAGTTGCACGTGTCCGTCAATGTCTCGGCCAAGCAGCTTGACCAGGGCCGACTCGGCATGGATGTGGCAAGCGCGCTGGCAGAGTACAAGGTCCATCCTTCCGATCTGTGGCTGGAGATCACCGAAAGCCTGCTGATGAAGGATGTCGACAAGGCAACCCGCACCCTGGACTGGTTGAAACAGCAGGGCATTTCGATAGCGATCGACGACTTCGGTACGGGCTACTCGTCACTTGCGTACCTGAATCGCCTGCCAATCGACGTGCTGAAGATCGACCGGTCGTTTGTCGCGCCAAGTGGTACTTCGGCAGGGGATACGCGCGTTACCGAATCGATCATCGACCTGGCACGCAATCTCAGCATGGATACCGTTGCCGAGGGCGTCGAGACCGTTCAGCAGAGAAACTACCTGATCAGTCGAGGCTGCAACGTCCAGCAGGGTTACCTGTTCAGTCGTCCGATACCGGCGATGGATTTCGAATTGATCCTGCAGCGAGGTCTCGAAGAGATCATCGAGCAGGACTGAGGAGGGCTGCCGGTTTCAGCGGCGGAAGATGCGGCGGGCAAAGACGGCGTTCATCAGGATGGGCAGGCCATCGCGAATCACGCTGATTTTCGCAAAAATCTTGTTGTAGAGGTGCTCGTAGACCTCGCCTTTCTTCATCAGGTCGGCACCCAGGTCGCTGCGGTACTCGCGAATGTTGGCCATGCCGTCAATCATGATGTGCAACACTTCCAGCAGGTCGTCACTGATCGGCTGCAAGGCGGCGAGCGCCAGTTCGTCGTTGTCCTTGTCGGAATCGACCAGTACGTCAAGGTCGTTGTAGACGCGGGTGAAGCGTTGCAGCATTTCGTTGCGAATGTCACAGATGCGATCGTAGGGGGCAGCGTAGAGGCTGTCGTAGATGACGCCGCCGCCGCGAAGGTCGGGCAGGAGGTCGGGTCGACGCTTGCGCATGTCGCGGATGTTTTCCTTCATCAGCAACAGCACGGTCAGCAATTCCTGTGAAATCTTCGCACGCACGGCATTGGCGCGCTTGCGATCCTCAAGCAGCATCTGCAGGCGGATCTTGCGCGTCAGGTCGTTGGTGATATGGGTGACATCGAGCGGAATATCCGTCGGTTCGTCCGCTCGCCTGTCGCTGTCGTCAACCATGCAGAACTCTCCGAAGCTCCAATCCCGATGTCGATGCTAGCAAGTCTTGCTGATTCCCTTCACGTGAGTCCATGTCGACTGCGGGTGAACCGAAGCTCCAGCCAGGTGAACCGAGTGCCAACTCTTCCCGATCAAGGCCGCTCAATTGGCCAGCAAGTCGGACGTATGCTGGATCAGCTCGGTCTTGCCCGGCAAACCATGGCCCGGCACGACAAGCCCGGTTTCCGGGTATCGCTCCAGCATGTGCTGCAATGCCAGCGGCCAGGCGCCCTTGTCCGCATCACCCGTGAAGCCGAGGCCGTCCGCATAACGTGATTTCACGATGCAACCCGCAAACAGGATCTTCTGCTTGGGCAGCCAGACCACGAGGTTGTCCGGCGCATGGGCGTGTCCCGGATAGTAGAGCTCCATGGCCGTGTCACCACTGCGCAGCACGAGGTTCTGGTTGAACACCAGGTGGGTGCCGGTCCAGCCCTTCAGGCGGGCAATCGAGGTGGTGCTCGCCAGGCTGTAGGTCATCACGTTGGCTTCGATGAAGGCATCGATGCCGCCCATGCGATCATCATGGGCATGGGTAATGACCAGGCGCTTCAGCGGCTTGTCGAAATTTGCTTCCACCCAGTCCAGCAGGTCGTAAGCGGCACCGGGTGTCCATGGCGAATCGATGATGGTGATGCCTTCCTCGCCAGGGACAATCAGGCCATTGGCATGCAGGCGCTGGTCACCGATGTCGTAGAAGCTGCGGTGCAGCCAGACATCGCCTTCCAGCCGGTACACGCTGAGGTCCCTCGACACCTGGACGGGTGTCAGGGAGCGGGCCTGCTGCAGGAACTCCATTTGCTGGCGAAACTGCTCGGCAACCGAAACGGTGGGTTCCCCGGCCAGTGCCGGTTGCCACGCCATGCCGACCAGTACCCCTACCATCAGCAAGCTGCGAATCATTCCTTTCATTTGCCCGGCCCCCGCCGCCATTTGTTCGTTGTTACAGATAATAAGTTAAGTTTAGCCCTTTAGCCCGGCCTTTGTCCTGCCTGCGCCGGTCCTTGCCTGTGACTGAGCATACTCCAAGGATATACTGCCGTTCAGCCTCTCCCCCAGCGGGTGAGCGTCCGGCCAACATCAGCGACAGGCGGAGAATGGACTCGTTTTTCTACCCATGGTTGCACGAGGTAGGACCCGCAGACCGGGTCATCGCCGGCAGTGACCGCCTGGCCCGGGCGCTGCGCCAGGCTCACTCGGAGGCCCAGCTGGCGGCCGGCAAGCAGGCCTGGGAACGCCCGGAAATCCTGCCCCTGGCGGCCTTCCTGCGCCAGCTCCACCAGGACTGGCGGGAGCAGGACGAGCGGGCACTGCCCCTGTTGTCACCCTTGGCCGAGCGCCTGGTCTGGGAGGCGGTCGTTGAAGCGTCGAGCTGGTCAGGGCGCTTGTTGCAGCCCGCCGCGTATGCCGCGGCGCTGCAAAAGACCTGGCAACGCCAGCAGGCAGATCCCATTCCCCATGAGGCCTTGCGTGATGCAGAGAGCGAGGACACGCGCGCATTCCTGGCACTGAGCGAGGAGTTCGAGCAGCGCCTCGCCGCGCTCGGGCGCCTGTCGTTCAGCCAGCTGCCCGGCGCGCTGCGGGAGTTCCTGCCGCGCTGGACCCGGCAGCAGCAGGGCGTGTTGCACCTGGTGGGAATGGAAGAAGTCTCCCGTGCCGAGCACGACTTCCTGGACGGCCTGGCAGCTGGTGGCCTGGCCGTGCACTGGCAGGCCCTGCCGACCACGCCGGGCGACTGCCGCCGTTGCTCACTGGCTGACCCGGCGACGGAAGCGCGTGCAGCGGCGACGTGGGTGGCGCGGCAGCTGGCCGACAATCCGGCCGCGAGAATCGGGTTGGTGGCGATGGATATCAACGAGCGCAAGTCCGAGCTGGCTACCGCCTTGCAAGACACGCTGGCGCCAGCTCATGCGGCCAGCTTCAGCAACGATCCCTTGCCGTTCAATGTCTCCCTCGGCGAGCCCCTGGCCGAGCAGGGCATGGTGGCAGACGCGTTGCAGGTGCTGGGCCTGGGTGGTCGGGCCTTGCCGCTGGCCCGTATCGGCCGCCTGCTGCGTTCCGTCTACCTCTTTCCTCGCGTCGAGCTGGGTTTGCGTTCGCGGCTGGAAGCAAGGCTGCGCAACAACGGCTACGCCGAGCTTGGCCTGCGCTTCCTGCGTCGCAACGCCGCCCAGGAAGGGCTCGAGTCGCTGGCCAGCGTGCTCGAGGCCTACCAGGAAGCCATTGATTCGCACCTCGACGAGCGCCTGCCATCTGCCTGGGCGCGTGTTTTTTCGGAGCAGCTGGCCATGGTTGGCTGGGGACGCCGGGCCGACGGCCAGTCATTGTCCAGTGCCGAGTACCAGTGCCGCGAGGCCTTCAATGGTTTGCTGGCCAGCCTCGGCGAGGCGGACAGCCTGGGTCGGCCATGGGGGCGCAGCATGGCGCTGGCGCAGCTGGGTCAGCTGGCCGCGGAACGACTGTTCCAGCCGCAGGGCGCCGCCGCGCAGGTGCAGTTGCTCGGTGGCCTCGAGGCGACCGGCCTGCAGTTCGATGCAGTCTGGGTGCTTGGCCTGGATGACACGGCGCTGCCGCTGGCGGCGCGGCCCGATCCGGTCATTCCGGTGGCCTTGCAGCGGGCTCATGGCTGGCCGCATGCCTCGGCCGAGCAGGAGCGGGCTTTTGCGGAACGCTGGCTGGCCAGGCTCAAGGCGACAGCCGCGCATTGCGTCTTCAGTCATTCGGAACAGGACAAGGATCGCCTGCTGCGACCCTCTCCCTTGATCGACGACTTGCCCGCGATGGCAGCGCCAGCTGTCGACCCCGGTGTTGCCAGCCAGCGACAGCAGCTGGCGGTGGAACTGGACGCGGTCAGCGACCTGGTCGGCCCGGCGGTGACGGACGATGTCGTGCGGGGTGGCGTCAGCCTGATTGAAGACCAGTCGGCCTGTGCTTTCCGGGCGTTTGCCCGGCATCGGCTGGCGGCAACTGACTGGCCCACGCCGCTTGCCGGACCCGATGCCTTGCTGCGTGGCCAGCTGGTGCACGATGTACTGGAGCAGTTGTGGCGGCAATGGAAGACGCAAGCGGCCCTGCAGGCACTGGCGGGCGACAGGCGACGGCAGGTCATCGAGGCGGTGGTCACGGAACAGGTCGATGCCAGTGTCGCGCAGCAGCCGGTCATGTGGCCCAAGGGGCTTGCCGAACTGGAAATCCGCCGCCTCGTGCAGCTGGTGGAAGACTGGGTGGCCGTTGAACTGTCCCGCGACGATTTCGAGGTGATTGCGACCGAATTGCAAGCCGAGGTGCAGGCGGGACCATTGCGGCTGCGCGGTCGAATCGATCGTGTCGACCGGCTGGCGGACGGTGAATTGATCATCGATTACAAGACGGGAGGGCAGCTGTCGCGCAGCGGCTGGCATGGTGAGCGCCCGGCGAGCCCGCAGCTTCCCCTCTATGCCATCAATCGTCCCGCTGCACCGCAGGGGATTGCCTATGGGAAGGTGCGCGCCGGTGAAACCGAGCTGATCGGCATGGCTGCCGACGCAAGCGATTACGGGCTCAAGGCTGTTGAAAAGGAGTCCGGTGCGAGCTGGGAGGAGCAGCTGGCCGACTGGCAGGCGAGCCTGGCGCGACTGGGAGAAGCCTTCCATGCGGGGCAGGCGGCACCGGATCCCTTGCCCGGTGCCTGCCGCTATTGCCATCTTGCCGGTCTTTGTCGCATTGACGAAATACAGGGCGAGGAGGCCGCGCTGGGCAGTGGCGACAACTGGCACGCCGCGGGAGATGGCGATGCTGAATGATGCCGCAGCCCGTCGGCAGGCGCTGGATCCTGCTGGCTCCTTCATCGTCCAGGCGCCAGCCGGTTCGGGCAAGACCGAGCTGCTGACCCAGCGTTTCCTGAAGCTGTTGTCGGTGGTCGAGCAACCGGAAGAAATCGTGGCGGTGACGTTCACTCGCAAGGCGGCGGCCGAGATGCGCGAGCGTATCCTGGATACCCTGGCCGCAGGGCGCGGGCCGGCACCGCAGGAAGAACATCGCCGGCAGGCATGGGACCTGGCGCGCGCTGCGCTGGCCCGTGATGACGAGCGTGGCTGGAACATTCTTGCCAACCCGAATCGCCTGCGGGTTGAAACCCTGGACGCATTGAATGGCGCGCTGACGCGCCAGTTGCCCTTGCTGACCGGCTTCGGGCAACAGCCCGGCATCGAGGAACAGGCGGACGAGCTTTATGCCGAGGCCGCGGAACGATGCCTTGCCGAGCTCGGTGAGCAGGATGAATGGACCGATGCGATGGCGGGTGTGCTGATGCACCTCGACAATCGTTACGACCGGCTGCGTGAACTGCTGGTCAAGCTGCTGGGCAGTCGCGATGTGTGGCTGTCCTTGCTGGCTGGCAGCACGTTGAATCGGAACGGGCTGGAGCATGCGCTGGCAACCGAGATCGAAGCGGAGCTGGCGCGTGCCGACAGCAGCATTCCGGCAAGCACCTTCGATCGGCTCATCTCGATCTGTGCACGGCTGGCGCCACATCTTGATGCACTGGGGATAGAAACTGACTGGCTCTGGATGCTGGCGCGCATGGAGCACCGGCCGGCGGCAGGCGTTGAGCACCTTGGCGAATGGCAGGCACTGGCTCGCCTGTTGCTCACCGGTGGTGGCAGGCTTCGCAAGACCGTCGACAAGCGGCTCGGTTTCCCCACGGACGACAAGCCGCTGAAAGCCGACATGCTGGAACTGCTGCAAGGCCTGTCCGAGGATGCGGCGCTGGAAGACAGGCTGCGCCGGGTGCGTGACTTGCCACCCCCGCGCTACTCGGATGCGCAGTGGGCGGCCTTGCAGAATCTTTCGGCGGTCCTGCCAATGGCGGTGGCCCAGTTGCAGCTGGTCTTTGCCGAACGCGGCAAGGTCGATTTCAGCGAGATGGCATTGCGCGCCCGCCAGGCGCTGGGGGAACCGGACAATCCCACGCGACTGGCCTTGTATCTCGAGCATCGTATTCGCCACTTGCTGGTGGACGAATTCCAGGACACCTCCGAGGCGCAGGTCGACCTGCTGCTGCGCCTGACAGCGGGCTGGACCGAGGATGATGGCCACAGTCTTTTCCTGGTGGGTGATCCGATGCAGTCCATCTACCGTTTTCGCCAGGCTGAAGTCGGCCTGTTCCTGAAAGTGCGCGAGAGCGGACTTGGCCAGCTGAAGCCGCAGGCCTTGCAGCTGTCCAGCAATTTCCGTTCACAGGCCGGCATTGTCGACTGGGTGAACCGGGCCTTCGCGGAAATTTTCCCGGCGGAGGAGGACATGGCCTCGGGCGCCATTCGCTACGCCGAGTCGCAGCCGGTGCACCCGAGCCTGCCGGGCGAGGCCGTCAGCTGGCATCCCTTGCATGTCAACGATCCGCGTGCGGAAGCCGCGCAGGTCGTCACGGCAGTACAGGATTTCGAGGCCGATGCTGCCGCTGAAACCCTGGCCATTCTCGTGCGCTCGCGGACCCACCTGGTGGACATCCTGCCGGCGCTGCGCGACGCCGGCATCGCCTACCGGGCCGTGGAGCTTGAAACACTGGGGCACCTGCCAGTGGTCCAGGACGTACTGTCGTTGGCCACCGCCTTGCAGAACCCCGCCCACCGCACCGCCTGGCTGTCGCTGTTGCGCTCCCCGGTCTGTGGCCTGGAACTGGCAGACCTCCATGTCGTGGCCGGAATCGGCAGCAACATCCCGGACGCGCTCCATGACCTTGAGGCCTTGCAGCAGGCAGGCGTGTCCGAACCGGGCTGCCAGCGGCTCGGGCGACTGCAGGCCAGCCTGCAGGCAGCCGCCAGCCAGCGAGGTCGGCAAGGTCTCACCGCCAGAACCCGTGGATGCTGGCTGGCGCTGGGTTTCCCGGAGACGCTGGCGTCTGCCGTCGACGTGGACAACGCGGAGCTGGCCTTCGACCTGCTTCGCAGCCTCGAAGAGGCTGGTGATATCGAGGACATCAATGATGTCGGCGAGGCACTGGAGCGCCTGTTCGCGGCGCCCGACAACAGTGCCGGCCAGGCCGTCCAGGTCATGACCCTGCACAAGGCGAAGGGCCTGCAGTTCGACTGGGTGCTGATGCCGGGGCTCGGCCGTCCGACGCGTGGCCAGGATTCGCCCTTGTTGCGCTGGCTGGACCGGCCTCGGCCCCGCCGCGGTTCGGAGCTGTTGCTTGCGCCTATCCGTGCTGCCGGGGGCGAGCGCGATCCACATTACGATTTCATTGGCGAGCTGATGAAACAGCAGGACGCCTACGAGCTGGTGCGACTGCTGTATGTCGGCACCACGCGCGCGCGGCATCGCCTGCACCTGTTCGGGCATGCTGCAGCGAAGCGCAATCGGCAGGGCGGGGTCGACGCCGGCGAACCTGCCTCGCGATCGGCGCTGGCGGCGCTGTGGCCGATGGCGGAACCGGCATTCGCAGCGAGTTTCGATGCGGCGGCCGTACCCGACGATGACGTCACCGAAGGACCGGGAAGCACGGCAAGGCTGCGACGGGTACCTGCCGGCTGGCAATCGAAGGATTGGCCGGAACCGGTGTTGCCGCCGCCAGCCCGGGAGCCTGATGTCGCCGATGACATTGTCTTCGACTGGGCGGGTGATACGGCAAGGCATGTCGGTACCGCGGTTCATCGCTGCATCGAGCTGTGGATGACAGCGGGTGATTCGACGTTGCTGGAGGATCCGACACCGCTGTTGCAGGACCTGGGTATTCCCGCTGTCGACATGCCCGCTGCGAAGGATCGCGTCCTGCAGGCGATGGAGGCCGTCAGGTCATCGCAACACGCCGGCTTGTTGTTCGATCGTGCAGCCAGTGATGCCCGGAACGAGTGGCAGCTCGGTGGCCTGGTCGAAGGCGAGCTGGTCAATGTCACCATCGACCGCAGTTTCGTTGCGGCAGACGGACGTCGCTGGATTGTCGATTACAAGACCTCGGAGCACGAGGGTGGCGATCTCGACGATTTCCTGGCGCGCGAGCGGGAGCGTTATCGTTCGCAGCTGGAGCGCTATGCGGCGCTGGTCGGGCAGCTCGAGGACCGGGATATCATGCTGGCCCTGTATTTTCCGCTGCATGACGAGTTGCTTTGCTGGCCTGCGGGCGAGGGAGAAGCAGGCAAACGCTAGATTTTGTCCCTGACTGGTTCATACTGGCAGGCGAAGTGAACTGGAGGCGGCAGAAAATGCCAACCGATCTTTCCGACAAGCTGGTCATTGCGATTTCATCGCGCGCCTTGTTCGACCTTGAAGCGGGTCATCGGGTCTTTGTCGAGAAAGGCCTGGAAGCCTATGCGGCCTACCAGATAGAGCACGAGGATGACCTGCTGGAACCCGGCATGGCATTTCCGCTGGTAAAGAAGCTGTTGAAGCTGAACGAGGCGGGGCCACAGAAGGTCGAGATCATCCTGATATCGCACAACAGCGCCGACACCGGGTTGCGCATCTTCAATTCCATTTCGCATTACGATCTCGAAATTACCCGCGCGGCATTTACCAATGGCGCGCCGCCCTGGCGTTACATCGCGCCATTCAGTGCGCATCTTTTCCTTTCGCCGGAACCGCAGGATGTGGTCAAGGCGCTCGACAATGGCATCGCCGCTGCCACCATCCTGCCAGGCAAGGCGACGGAAGCCGGCTCTGATGAATTGCGCATCGCCTTCGACGGTGATGCCGTGATCTTTTCCGACGAGGCAGAACGCATCTTCAAGGAGAAGGGCCTGGCGGCTTTTGCCGACAGCGAGCGTTCTGCGGCACGCACGCCGTTGCTCGGAGGGCCCTTCAAGAAATTCCTCGAGGCATTGCATCGCATCCAGAGCGAATTCCCGGTCAACAAGGCGCCGATTCGCACGGCGCTGGTGACAGCGCGTTCCGCACCCGCCCACGAGCGGGTCATTCGCACCCTGCGCGAATGGGACATCCGAATTGACGAGGCCCTGTTCCTCGGTGGCATGGAAAAGACCGAGTTCCTGAAGGCTTTCGGTGCGGACATCTTTTTCGATGACCAGAAGGGGCATGTCGAACTGGCCAGCGACCACGTGGCCACCGGGCATGTTCCGCATGGTGTCGCCAATACCTCCAGCTAGCGCACCACGTTCGTCACTCCGGTCGGCCCTGATTCATTTCCAGCGAACCCTTTCCGATAATCCCCGGACATTCACGGGGACGAACCATGGAACGGATTCCGGATTCTGCTTGCCGTCGCCTGACGGCCGACTTGCTGCTGTTGCTGGGGCGCTTCTGGTTGCACCAGGGCCTGAATGGCCTGGAAGCCCAGGAGCTGTTGCGTTGGGCCATGGTCCGCACCGCACTGGATGATCCTGCATTTTCGGTGCCGGGCCGCCTGGCCCACTCGGCAACCCTGTCGCGCGCCGCGGTGCTTACCGGGCTGCCGCGTCGCGAGGTTCAGAGGCTGGCGGGCTTCGCCGCGCCGCCGCCCTTGTCGACTGCCTTGCAGCGTCTTGATCGCGTGCAGCAGGTGATCACCCGCTGGCAGACCGACAGGCGTTTTCGAGGCTGCGCTCTCGATGTGCGTGGCAAGGCAGGTAACAGCTTCGCGGAACTGGTGCGTAGCTGCTGCCGCGACGTGCCGCCGCGGGCAATCAGGGACGAGCTGCTGTTGCAGAGGAAGGTTCGCTGGCGGGATGCGAAGCATCTCGAGCTGGTACCTGTGCCGGAACGGCAGCCATCGGCCACCGACCCGGACATGCTGGAAGCACAGAGGCGAACCCTGTTGGACTTGCTGGAAACGGGCCTGCAACGCCTCGGCACGGACCCGATCACGGGCGGCCCGTCGATAAGCGAACGCAAGCAACGGGATGCCTTGCTGGATGATATCGAGCGTCGGCTGGATGCGTTCGCCGGAGACATCCGGGCGCTGTTCGAATCAAGCGGCAAGCCAGGCAACAAGCCAGGCAACAAGCCGGGCGGTGTTCAGGAGTCCTCGCCGGACTTCGGCGCAGCAACTCCGTCCCGTACCATCGGCGACATCGTCTACGACCTGGCCTGGCGTCGATACCGACGCTCCGTCAGTCAGGATTGACGGCCAGGTCCTTGAGTCGTCCGTCCTTGATCGAGTAGATCCAGCCGTGCAGGTCGAGCGACTGGTTCCTGGCCCAGGCGTCCTGTACCACCGTGGTCTGGCTCAGGCTTTCTACCTGCGCTTCGACATTCAGTTCGCACATGCGGTCCAGGCGTTCCGACTCCGGCAGCGCTTCCAGTTCCTCGCGCTTGAGTCGATGCAGGGTCCTGACCGGATACAGCCAGTTGTCGACCAGGCCGTGGCGCTCGTTGTTCATGGCGGCATTCACGCCACCGCAGCCATAGTGTCCGCAGACAATGATGTGTTTCACCTTCAGCACGTCGACGGCGAACTGGATGACCGACAGTGCATTGATGTCGCTGTGCAGGATCAGGTTGGCAACATTGCGATGCACGAACAGGTCACCGGGCAGCAGGCCCACGATCTGGTTGGCAGGCACCCGGCTGTCGGCGCAACCGATCCACAGGTATTCCGGCTTCTGTTGCTTGGCCAGCTTGCTGAAGAATTCCGGATCCTGGCGCGTGATGTCGGCGGCCCAGTCGGCGTTGTTGTCGAAGAGTTTCTTGAGTGTTTTCATGCCGGTGATTTTACCGAGCCGGCGCTGTTGCGCAAGAGAAACGCGTCGGATACAGCGGAATGCACAGTGACCGGTTTCAGCCGACGAGGTTTTCGCATTCGCGGCCGGCCGCCAGGTCCTCGAGGTTGCTGAGGGTCGTGCTGGCGATCGCCGTCATGGCCTCGCGGGTATAGAAGCCCTGGTGGCCGGTAATCAGCACCTGCGGGAAGGTGGTCAGGCGCATGAACAGGTCGTCCTGGATCGCGTCCGCGGAGTGGTCCTCGAAAAACAGTTCCGATTCCTCTTCATAGACATCCAGCCCGAGGTAGCCGAGCTGGCCTGATTTCAAGCCATCGATCAGGGCGCGCGAGTCGATGACAGCGCCGCGCGAGGTGTTGATCAGCATGACACCGCGCTTCATGGCGGCAATTGCCTTCGCATTCACCAGGTGATGCGTTGCCGGCGTCAGGGGGCAGTGCAGGCTGATGATGTCACTGCGGGCATACAGGTCCTGCAGCGGAACGTACTTGACCCCGGCCTCCTCGAGGGCGTCACTTCGCACCGGGTCGACGGCCAGGACGCGACAACCGAAGCCCAGCAGTATGCGAGCAGCCACGCTGCCGATGTTGCCGGTGCCGACCAGGCCGACCGTCTTGCCATGCAGGTCGAAGCCCAGCAGCCCCTGCAGCGAGAAATTGCCCTCGCGGACGCGATTCCAGGCGCGATGGTACTTGCGGTCAAGTGCGAGCATCAGGCCGATGGCATGCTCGGCCACGGCGTGCGGAGAATAGCGAGGCACGCGTGCGACCGGCAGGTCGAGTTCGCGGGCCGCAGCCAGATCGAGATTGTTGAAGCCGGCACAACGCAGCGCGATGTATTTCACCCCGGCCTCTTTCAGGGTGCCGAGTGTTTCCCTGCCAAGGTCGTCGTTCACGAAGACGCAGACGGCATCACTGCCAGCCGCGAGCGTGGCCGTGCCGGGCACGAGGCGCTCGCTGCGAAACACCAGCTGGTGGCTGTCGGCATTGGCGCTGGCCAGGAACTGGCGATCGTGCGCCTGGCTGCTGAATACGGTGATCTTCATGGCGTGGATACCGTGGTGTGGTGTGCATGGGGTGCCGTCTGTGGCGACGCATCATGCTGGTGCCCGGCAGCCAGGAATTGCGGGCCAAGACCGGTCCAGGCAGCGGCAACCAGCAGCAGGCAACCGGCAACGCGACGTCCCTCGGCACGCCCCAGCAGTCGCTTTGCTGCCAGCCCGGCGCTGCCGGCCAGCAGCATGGCGGGCAGGGTGCCGAGCCCGAAGGCCAGCATGGTCATCGCGCCGTCTGCTGCACTGGCCGTGCTGGCGGCAATTGCCAGCACCGAGTAGCTCAGGCCGCATGGCAACCATCCCCAGGTGAAGCCCAGCAGCAGCATGCGTGCCGGAGTCAGGCCCTGCTTGCCGGTATGGCGCAGGACCTTCAAAGCAACGGGTGACAGCGCTTGCCATGCACGCTGGCCCAAGCCTTCCAGCGGTGCAAAGCGGCGTGAACCGGTCAGCAGGTAAAGGCTTGCCATCAGCAACAGCGCGGCGGTCAGGTATCGCAGCGACAGGCCGGTCTGCTGCAGCCACTCACCGAGCCCGGATATTTCGCCGAGACCACCGAGCAGAAAGCCGGCACTGGCATACGCGCCGAGCCGACCGCCGTTGTAGACCAGCAGCGGTGCCAGTGCCCGTGTGCGTCCATGCTGCTGCTGCCATTGGGCGAGCGGCAGGTTGGCCAGGCCGCCACACATGGCAAGACAGTGGCCTGCGCCCAGCAAGCCGAGCATGAAACTGGCTGCGATGGTGATGCTCACCGGCGCTCCTCCCGCTGTTCACGGGCAGGCTTGTCGTCGCGTCGATTGCCGGTTCCTTCGTCATCCAGCAGGATGCGCCAGGCCGGGGAATCCATGTCATCGAACTGCCCGCTGCGCACGGCCCATATGAAGGCCAGGACCGCGATGACGATCAGCAGGGTGGATATCGGGATCAGCAGGAAGATGATTTCCATCACTTTACCTCTGCAGTTCGGCGCAGCCTGAGCGCGTTCAAGGTCACGAGCAGGGAGGAGCTCGACATGCCGATGGCTGCCATCCAGGGTGTTACCAGCCCGGTCATCGCCAGCGGCAGGGCGAGCAGGTTGTAGCCGATGGCCCAGGCAATGTTCTGCCGGATGATGCGGCTCGTGCGCTGCCCGACATCAAGGCCCCGGACCAGCTGGGAGAGACCACCCTGCAGCAGCAGGTGTGCGCTGGCCTGCGCCAGCAGTGCCGCCCGGCCCATGGCGATGCTGGTGTCGGCGGCAACCAGTACGGGTGCGTCATTGATGCCATCGCCGATCATCAGGCAGTTGTTGCCGGCTTGCTGACGGGCGCGGATGAAAGCGACCTTGTCTTCGGGGCTTACGCCGGCTTGCCAGGAGTCGATGCCAAGTTCGTTGGCCACCTGCTGTACCCGTGGCTGGCTGTCGCCGCTCAGCAAATGCACGCGCAGGCCGCGTGCCTGCAATGCGGCGACGGTGTCGGCGGCATCCACACGCAGCGAATCGGCAATGGCAAACCAGGCCAGCGCCTTGCCGTTCCTGCCCAGCACGATCCAGCTGTTCGACTCGTCCGGCGTCGCTTGTCCGGCGGTTGCAGCCAGCACGAAATCGGGTCGACCGAGTCGCAGCGTCGCATTGTCGTGGCTGGCTTCCAGGCCCTGTCCGGCAACTTCCCGTACGGCATCGAAGCGCCAGGCGTCGGGGCTGGCAAAGGCATGGCGCAGTGGATGATTCGACGCCGCCTCCAGCCCGGCCGCGATGGCCATGGCGGTCGGCTCGTCGATGTCACTGGCGGTAACGATCCGTGTGACCGTCGGTCGACCCTCTGTCAGGGTCCCGGTCTTGTCGAAGACAACATCGGTAACCGCCGGCAACTGCTCGATTGCCCCTGGATGCATGGTCAGCAGGCCTTCCTTTGCCAGCCTGCCGGTGGCTGCGGTCAGCGCAACCGGCACGGCCAGTGCCAGCGCGCAGGGGCAGGTGACGACCAGTACGGCGATCACGATTTCGAACCCCTGCGCCGGATCGATGAACTGCCACGCGGCATAAGCCAGTGCCGCAGCAGCCAGCACGACAGCGACGAAATGCCGGGCGATCCGGTCGGTCAAGCGGGCGACGCGAGGCCGCGCTGCCTGGCTGCGTCGCAGCAGTCGGCTGATGCCGGAAAGGTACGTGTCATTGCCGCTGCGGCTGACCCGCAGCCGGACGGCCGCGCCCTGGTTGATGGCACCCGCGAGCAGTTCTTCGTCGCACTGGCGGTTCACCGGTTCGGATTCGCCGGTCAGCAGCGCTTCGTCGACCACCGCGGTATCCGACAGCAGCTTGCCGTCGGCAGGAATGATGTCGCCGCTGCGTACCAGCAGCACATCGCCCGCGCGGATGTCGGTCAAGGCAATGGCGGAGGGTTCGCCGCCAATGCCTTCACGCAACGCCATCGCCGGCAGCGATGCCGCGAGGGCATTGCTCGCCGAGGCAACTTCATGCCGGGCGCGCAATTCCATGAAGCGACCGATCAGCAGGAAGAACACGAACATGCATACCGAATCGAAGTAGATTTCACCCTGGCCATCGAAGACATTGACGATGCTGGCAGAGTAGGCGGCGGCAATGGCGATGGCGATCGGCACATCCATGCCGGTGCGCCACTGCGACAGGTCGCGCAGGGCGCCCTTGAAAAAGGGCCACGCGGAATACAGCACCACCGGCGTGGCCATCAACATGCTGACGATCCGCAGGAAATTTTCTATGTCGATCGGCATGTCGCCAGGTGGAGACAGGTAGAAGCCGCCTGCGACCATCATCGATTGCATGGCGGCAAGCCCGGCAACCAGCAAGCGAACGAGAAAGCGGCGTTTTTCCTGGCGGTTTTCGGTGCCGGCGGCATCGCGACGCAGCGGCGCGACCCCATAGCCGAGCATTTCGATGTGTGCGAGCAGGTCGGACAGGACTGCCGTCCGTGGATTCCATTGCAGCACGGCATGGCCGCTGACCGGGTTGACCTCGATGCGGGCCTGGTCGAAAGCGGCATCCAACGAGCGTTCGATCAGCCAGGCGCAGGCTGCACATTGCACATTGTCGAGATGCAGGGCGATTTCCCGCTGTGTCTCGCTGTCGGCCTGCAGGAAGGCCTGTTGCACGGCCGGCTGGTCGAAGCTGCTCCATTGCGACACCGAGTTCGCCGCGCGCGGTGCGTCGACTTCCCGAAAACGATAATACGCTTCCAGCCCGCCCTGGTTGATCAGTTCGGCAACGGCGGCGCAGCCGCTGCAGCACATCGGTTGCTCCGTGCCATCCAGTGACACCCAGCGTGCCGCATCACGAGCAACGGTCTCGCCGCAGTGGTAGCAAGCGAGTGACATCACCGTGCTCATCGTGTGGCCTGGTCCTTGCCGGCAAGCCGCAGGATTCCTGCGTCGGCGAACTGGCCGCTCAGGCGCCAGCTGCCATCGCGTGATTCGATCTGCAGGTACCAGCCTGCGGATATCTCGCGCGGCAGCCCGGCTGTGAACAGGCTGCCGTTTTCGCTCTGAAGCAGCAGCGTGAAGTCCTGCTCGCGGCGAGTCGGGTGGTGCAGGGAGGCCTGCACTTCGCCTGCCTGCCAGCTCGCATCGTTGCCGCTGAGGCTGACCATCACGAGCTCGTTTTCTGCATCGATGCGCACCATGGCCTGCAGGCCGAGCCTGCTGGCCTCGCGATCAGCTGCCGACACGCGACTCGACAGCAGGCCGACACGCTGGAAACCGTCCACCACCAGCGAGTCCGCATTGCGGCTGGCGATGACCACGGTACTGATGCCGGCAATGACCACCGAGAGCGGCAGGGCAATCACCAGCCAGACCATCGGTTCCCGGTACCAGGGTCGTTTCGCGACCGGCAGTGTTGCTTCGTTCATCGTTCGCTCTCCAGCGGCAGGAAGAAACGGGTGGTTTCCTCGATTTCGTTGCCATCGCGGTCGACCAGTCTCAAGGTCACGTCATGTCCGCCACCACGCAGGTCGGTCGGCAGGTCGAGCGACAGTCGCAAGGCTGCGGTCAGCACTTCGCCACGTCGTACCGCGATGCCACTGGCCTGGCTGTCGATGCGCAGCTCGTCCAGGCCATCGACGGACAGGGCGTAGACCTGTTCGGAATCCGACTTGTTCATGATCTTCAGCGTGTAGACGTTTTCGACCGTGGCATTGCGCAGTCGGTAGAGGGCATTGCGATCGCGCAGCACATCCATGGCCAGTGGCTTGATCATGGCAATGCCGAGCACCCAGGCAGATACAAGCAGTGTCAGCAAGGCACCGTAAACCAGTGTGCGTGGTCGCAGGATCCGGGTCTGCTTGTTGTCGATGGAGTGCTCGGTGGCATAGCGAATGAGGCCACGCGGGTAGTTCATCTTGTCCATGACACTGTCACAGGCATCGACGCAGGCAGCGCAGGCAATGCACTCGTACTGCAGGCCGTCACGGATGTCGATGCCGGTCGGACAGACCTGCACGCAGAGGGTGCAGTCTATGCAGTCGCCAAGACCGACATCCTTCGGATCGACATTGCGCTTGCGACCACCGCGGGGTTCGCCGCGCTGCTCGTCATAGGCAATGATCAAGGTGTCCTTGTCGAACATCGCCGACTGGAAGCGGGCGTAGGGGCACATGTAGATGCAGACCTGTTCTCTCAGGAAGCCCGCGTTGCCCCAGGTGGCAAAGGCATAGAAAAGAATCCAGAACGTCTCCCACGGTCCGGTGGACATGGCCATGACCTCGTCGGCGAGCACGTCGATTGGCGTGAAGTAACCGACAAAGGTGAAGCCGGTCCACAGTGCGAAAACCAGCCATAGCGAGTGCTTGGTGGTCTTCTTCATCAGCCACTCGCGGTTGCGCGGGCCACGATCGAGTTTCATCTGCTGGTTGCGACTGCCTTCCACCAGGCGCTCCATCCAGATGAAGGCTTCCGTCCATACCGTTTGCGGACAGGCAAAACCGCACCAGAGCCGTCCGGCCAGCGCGGTAAAGAAGAACAAGGACAGCGCGGCGATGATCAGCAGCAATGCCAGGTAGAAAAAGTCCTGCGGCCAGAAGGTCAGGCCAAACACATGGAACTGGCGAGCTGGCAGGTCGAACAGCACGGCCTGGCGGCCATCCCAGCGCAGCCAGGGGCCGATGTAGTAAATGCCGAGCAGCACGACGACAGCCAGCTTGCGAAGGCTCTGGAAACGGCCGCTGACTTCGCGCGGGTAGATCTTTTCCCGCGCGACGTACATCGGATCGCCGGTATTCCCGTTGCCGGGCTTGCTCACTGTTCATGCTCCTTGCCGGACGCCGGGTCCATGGCCGCGTTCTTTTCCGGCGGGTGCAGCTTCAGGGATTCCATCAGGTAGACAGCCATGGCCGCAGCAATCGCGGTCAGCAACCAGAGCAGCAGGAAGCCGATGGTGTAACCCGCCGTGCGATTCAGCTCGGCGGGAAACGTTGCGGCCTCTGCCAGCACGACGGGGTCGAAGCTGGCAAAGAACACCATGCTTGCAACGCCGGCCGTGATGAAGGATGACCATGCGATGATCAGTGCCTTCAGCACGCCACGAGGGGCAGCCGGTGTATCGAAGCCGCTGCCGGTCATCAGTTGCCGTCCTGGTTCGACAGGCTGTAGATGTAGGCCGCGATCAGGCGGATTTCGTCATCTGTCAGCAGCTCGTCATGGGCCGGCATGGCGTTCTGGCGCCCCAGGCGAATGGATGTCTTGATGGTTTCGAAATCACCGCCATACAGCCAGGTATCATCGGTCAGGTTCGGTGCACCGAGGGCCTGGTTGCCTTTGCCATCGGCACCGTGGCAGGCCGTGCAGAGCATCTGGTATTTCTGCTCGCCGGCAGCGGCCAGCGGCGCTGCCGCGGGGCCAAGCGCCTGGCCGGACAGTTTCTGGACGTAGGCGGCCACCTCAGCCACGCCCTGGTCACCCAGCGCACTGCCAAGTGCCGGCATGACGCCATTACGACCCTTGCGGATGGAATGCAGGATGGCATCCGGCGAGCCGCCGTACAGCCAGTCGTCATCGGCCAGGTTGGGGTAGCCACGTGCGCCACGCGCATCGGCGCCATGGCAGACCGAGCAGTTGTTGGCATACAGGCGCGAACCGATTTCGTTCGCTTCTGCGCTGGCGGCGACCGCCGGAATGTCGAGACCGGCAAAGCGTGCAAAGGTCTCGGCCTGCTGTGCCTCGATGCGTGCCGACTCCTCTTCGTACTGGCTGATCTGGGTCCAGCCCAGGTAGCCCTCGAAGTTTCCCAGCCCCGGGTAAAGCGCCAGGTAGATGAACCCGAACACCACGGTGATGTAGAACAGGATCAGCCACCAGCGCGGCAAGGGGTTGTTGAGTTCTTCCAGGTCTTCATCCCAGACATGGCCGGTGGTTTCCTCGGTGGTTTCCGCGGGTCGGTCTCGGGAGGTCCACCAGAGCAGCCACAGGCAGGCAACGATGTTGCCAATCGTCAGGATGGTGATGAACAGGCTCCATGCAGTACTCATCGCTGTGCTCCTTCTTGCTGTCCACCGTTCTCGGGCGAGACAGGGGATTCATCGGCAAACGGCAGCTGCGAGGCTTCCTCGAAACGCGCCTTGCGCTTGCCACTCCAGGCCCAGGCCCAGATGGCGACGAAGACAATCAACAGCAGCAGTGTGTACAGGCCGCGAACAACATGAATATCCATGGCTTATCTCCCGTTGTTGGCGGTGCCGAGCACCTGCAGGTAGGCGATGAGTGCATCCATCTCGGTCTTGCCGCGAACCGCGTCGGCGGCAGCCTCGATGTCAGCATCGGTGTAAGGCACGCCCAGCAACTTCATGGCTTTCAACTTGCCGGCCGTGTTGCTGCCGGTCAGGCGCGTGTCGTCCAGCCAGGGGAACCCCGGCATGTTGGATTCCGGCACCAGGTCGCGAGGGTTGATCAGGTGCACGCGGTGCCATTCGTCCGTGTAGCGACCACCGACGCGGGCCAGGTCCGGCCCCGTGCGCTTGGAGCCCCACTGGAAGGGACGGTCATAGACGAACTCGCCAGCTTCCGAGTAAGGGCCATAGCGCTCGGTCTCGGCACGGAAGGGACGGATCATCTGCGAGTGGCAGACATAGCAACCCTCGCGGATGTAGATGTCGCGACCTTCCAGTTCCAGTGCGGTGTAGGGCTCGAGACCTTCGATGGCTTCGGTGGTCTGTGCCTGGAACATCAGCGGCACGATTTCCACCAGGCCGCCGACGCTGATGACGATGGCGACCAGGATGCCCATCAGGCCGATGTTCTTTTCGATCTTTTCATGCTTCATGGTTCAGGCTCCTCAGGCTGTAGCCGCAGCAGCAGCGGTGACGGGCTGGCGATCGCCGCGGATCGTCTTCCAGACGTTCCAGGCCATGATCAGCATGCCGACGAAGAACAGCAGGCCGCCGAGCAGGCGCACTGCGTAATAGGGGTAGCTGGCCTTGATGCTTTCGATGAAGGCGTAGGTCAGCGTCCCGTCCTCGTTGACCGCGCGCCACATCAGGCCCTGCATCACGCCGGCAATCCACATGGAGCTGATGTACAGCACCACGCCGATGGTCGAGACCCAGAAATGCAGGTCGATGGCCTTGATGGAATACATGGCTTCGCGGTCCCAGAGGCGCGGGATCAGGTGATAGACCATGCCGATGGTGATGAAGGCCACCCAGCCGAGCGCGCCCGAATGCACGTGACCGATGGTCCAGTCGGTGTAATGCGACAGCGCATTGACGGTCTTGATGGACATCATCGGGCCTTCGAAGGTCGACATGCCGTAGAAGGACAGCGATACGATCAGGAACTTGAGGATCGGGTCGGTGCGCAGCTTCTCCCATGAACCGGACAGCGTCATGACACCGTTGATCATGCCGCCCCAGCTCGGTGCCAGCAGGATCAGCGAGAAGACCATGCCCAGCGACTGGGCCCAGTCGGGCAGGGCGGTGTACTGCAGGTGGTGCGGTCCGGCCCACATGTAGATGGAGATCAGCGCCCAGAAGTGGACTACCGACAGCCGGTAGGAGTAGATCGGGCGACCGGCCTGCTTGGGCACGAAGTAGTACATCATGCCGAGGAAGCCGGCGGTCAGGAAGAAGCCGACGGCGTTATGTCCGTACCACCATTGCACCATGGCATCGACCGTCCCCGAGTAGATGGGATAGGACTTGAACGGTCCGACCGGGATGACCAGGTTGTTCACGATGTGCAACACCGCGATGGTGATGATGTAGGCGGCGAAGAACCAGTTCGCGACGTAGATGTGCTTCACCTTGCGCTTCATGATGGTGCCGAAGAACACGATGCCGTAGATCACCCAGACCACGGTGATCAGCAGGTCGATCGGCCATTCCAGCTCGGCATATTCCTTGCCCTGGGTGATGCCCAGCGGCAGGGTGATGGCGGCGGCCACGATGACCAGCTGCCAGCCCCAGAAGGTCGTCGCTGCCAGCTTGTCACCGAACAGCCGTACCCCGCAGGTACGTTGCACGGTATGCAGGGAGGCGGCGAACAGCCCGCAGCCGCCGAAGGCGAAGATCACCGCATTGGTGTGCAAGGGGCGCAGGCGACTGTAGGTCAGCCAGGGAATGTCGAAATTCAGCGACGGGAACAGCAGCTGGGCGGCAATGATGACCCCGACCAGCATCCCGACAATGCCCCAGACCACCGTCATTACGGTGAACTGTCGCACCACCTTGTCGTTGTAATTGATACCCGCATTTGTCGTCTCCATGGGCGACCCACTCCTCGATGATATGACTCGAAACCGCCGGCTGGCAGTGTGGGCAACATTCTCGGTGGAGGGGCCGGACGGCCGCATTGACTCAGGTCAACTGAACCGCGGACAGGCGACCCGTCGGCCCGCGTGGTAATGGCAGGCCACTTGATGCAGGTCAATGCGCCCTGGCCTCGGAGCCTTGCACAATCGCTTCCAACATCGGAAAACCGTGCAGAGGCAGTGATGCTCCAGACCATGACCTTCGACAAGGGCCTGATTCGTCGCTACGACATCAAGGCGCCACGCTACACGTCCTATCCGACGGCCCGTGAATTCACGGTGGCCTTTGGCGAGCAGGATTACCGCGAGGCCATGCGGGTATCGAACGGCGATCCGATTCCGCGTCCGCTGTCGCTCTACATCCACATTCCCTTCTGCGCCAGTCCCTGCTTCTATTGTGGCTGCCTGCGGGTGATCACCCGTGACTGCAACAAGGCTGCTGACTACCTGTCGCGGCTGGTAAAGGAAATCGAGATGCAGGCGGCGCTGGTCGATCCCGACAGGGAGGTACAGCAGGTTCATCTCGGTGGCGGCACCCCCACCTTCCTTGATGATGCCCAGCTCGAGCAGCTGCTCGAGACGCTCCGGAAGCATTTCAAGATGGCGCCTTCGGACCGCCTGGAGTGTTCGCTGGAAATCGATCCACGTACCGTGGACGGCCGCCGACTGGAGCGGCTGGTGGCCATGGGCTTCAACCGCATCAGCCTCGGCGTCCAGGATTTCGACCCGGCCGTGCAGGAAGCCATCAATCGTGTCCAGCCCGAGGCCCTGACCCATGACCTGCTCGATACAGGCCAGCGACTCGGCTTGTCGTCCATGAACGTTGACCTGATTTACGGCCTGCCACGCCAGACCCTGGAAGGGTTCGGTCGCACGCTGGACAAGATCGTGGAAGCCCGGCCATCGCGCATCGCCCTTTACAGCTATGCCCACCTTCCTGACGTGTTCAAGGCGCAGAAGCAGATCGCGAAGCACCACCTGGTATCTGGCGAACAGAAGCTGGCGTTGCTGGAACTGGCGATCGGCAAACTGAAGAAGGCGGGTTACCTTTTCATCGGCATGGATCATTTTGCCCTGCCGGACGACGAGCTGGTCAAGGCGCAGCAGAACGACGAGTTGCATCGCAATTTCCAGGGCTACTCCACCCAGTCAGAATGCGAAATGATCGGGCTCGGGATCAGTGCAATCAGCAATCTCGGCGCGGCCTTTTCCCAGAACTCCAAGTCCCTGGACGAGTACTATGCCGCCATCGATGCCGGTCGCCTGCCAATTGCCCGGGGAGTGAAACTGTCGCGGGATGACCGGATCCGGGCCGATGTCATCCAGCGCATCATGTGCGATGGCATCGTGTCCTTCGCCGACATCGATGCACACTGGGGAATCCGCTTCGAGGAATATTTTGCCGACAGCCTGCTGCGCCTGACGCCGTTGCTGAGGGATGGCCTGGCCATTCTCAACCGCCGCCGCCTGGTCGTGACCGGCAAGGGCCGGCTGCTGTTGCGGGTGATCGCGTTGCCGTTCGACGCCTATCACGGCAAATTGATCGACGATTCACAGAGTTTCAGCGACGTTATCTGAGCTGGCCGCCGAGGGTGCAAACGCCCTGAAGTGTCGTTACCATGAGCTCTCCACGAGGGAGAGTGACGATGGGTGAACAGCAAGCCGTCGCCAAGCTGGATGCCGAGCTTCGCAAGATGTGCAGCAATTGCTCGCTGGCCGAGCTGTGCCTGCCGGTCGGCCTGGACAGGGAGTCGCTGAGCAAGCTTGATTCCCTGGTGGAGCGCGGTTCGCCGCTGCATGCCGGCGATCATCTCTACCAGAAGGGTGACCCTTTCGAAGCCCTCTATGCGGTCCGCTCGGGCTACCTCAAGAGTTACACCATCGATGAATCCGGCCGTGAGCAGGTACTGGGTTTCTACCTGCCAGGCGAGCTGCTGGGCCTGGATGCCATCTATCCGGAAAAGCACCAGTGCAGCGCCGTGGCGCTGGATACGGCTTCCGTCTGCCAGTTGCCCTACGAAGACCTGGCGGACCTGGCGGGCAAGGTGCCTGGCCTGCAGAAGCAGATGTTCCGTCTGCTGTCCAAGGACATCCACGATTCACATTCACTGGCGGGTGATTTCACTGCCGAGGAGCGGCTCGCGGCATTTCTCCTGAGCCTGTCGGCGCGCCTGAAATTGCGGGGCTATTCGGCGACCCATTTCATGCTGGCGATGCCGCGCCGTGACATTGCCAACTACCTCCGCCTGGCGACCGAAACGGTCAGTCGCGTGTTCAAGCGCTTCCAGCAGGAGGGCATCCTGGAAGTCGATCGCCGCGACATCCGCTTGCTGGATATCGAACGACTGGACGAGATCGCCCGCTGCGTGCCGAAGTGATCCCGTTCAGGGATTGAGGCGTTCGACCAGCCAGTCACCACCATCGAGGTCGAAGCCGAAGCGATCGTGCAGACGCGCATCGCCCATCTGCCAGAACTCGAAGTGATCCGGACGTAGTCGGTATCCACCCCAGTGCGGCGGGCGCGGCACATCCTGGCCGTCGAAACGCTTTTCGAATTGCGCCACGCGTTCTTCCAGCGACGCCCGGTCGCGCAGGGCCGAGCTTTGCTCGGAAGCCCAGGCACCAATCTGGCTGTCGCGCGGACGGCTGGCGAAATAGGCATCGGACACCGTGTCGGGAACCTGCTCGATGCTGCCTTCGACCCGGACCTGCCGACCCTGGTGGGGCCACCACCAGAGCAGCGCGGCCTGCGGGTTGGCGGCGAGATCCGCGCCCTTGCGGCTGCTGTAGTTGGTGTAAAAGACGAATCCCCCGGAATCCAGCTCTTTCAGCAACACGATGCGTGCCGAGGGCCGGCCGCTGGCATCTGCGGTGGCCAGGGTCATCTGCGTCGGGTCGCCCTGCACGCCGGGTTGTGCGTCCGCGTACCAGTTCTGGAACATGGCAAAGGGATCGTGGAGCAGGTTCGTTTCGGAGAGCGTCTCGATCATGGCGCGGCTTTCCCCCGTTTGGGTTGATCTCGGTCATGGTGCCTGGAGTGGCAGGCGCTATGCTGTTCCTGCCGGGTCGATATTATCGCATGCCCTAGATGCAGGGAGGAGACGGGGATGAAGCTGACGTTTCACGGTGCTGCCAGTCGCGTTACCGGATCGTGTCATTTGCTGGAGGTGGGTGGTAAGCGCGTACTGCTGGATTGTGGCTTGATCCAGGGTGGTGGCGAAGAGGATCTCAATGCCCGGGCGTTTCCATTCGATCCGGCAAGCATCGATGCCGTCTTGCTAAGCCACGCCCACATCGATCACTCCGGACGATTGCCCCTGCTGGTGAAACGTGGCTTTGCCGGTGTCGTTCATGCCACCCCGGCCACCGCCGATCTTTGTCGCATTCTTCTGAAGGATTCGGCGTTCCTCAACCAGAAGGATGCCGAGCTGGAAAGCCGCAAGCGAGCGCGGCGTGGCCTGCCACCCGTGCATGCATTGTATGACCAGGATGATGTCGAGGCCTGCATGGCGCTGTTCGAGACTCATGACTATGGCGAGAAGGTCGAGGTCGCGGCGGGCGTCACGGCCAGTTTCCATGACGCTGGCCATATCCTCGGCTCCGCCATAGTGAGCTGTGAGCTCGCTGACAACGGCGTGAACAGAAAGCTGGTCTTTTCCGGTGATCTCGGCCATGCGCCGGCCCTGTTGTTGCGCCAGCCCGACGTGCTCGACCAGGCGGATATCGTGCTTTGCGAATCCACTTATGGTGATCGTTGCCATCGCGATTGGCAGTCCACCTGGCAGGAACTGGGCGACATCATCCGGTCAGCGCATTCAGCGCGTGGCAATATCCTCATTCCATCCTTTGCCGTCGGCAGGACCCAGGACTTGCTGTACGTGCTCGGGAAGCACTACGCGGACTGGCAGCTGGATCGCTGGCAGATCTTTCTCGACAGCCCGCTGGCGATCGAGGCCACCGAGCTCTATGCGCGGCACTGGGAGCTCTACCAGCAGGAGGCGGGCAGTGATGTCCGCCAGACGCGATTCCGGCTGCCGAACCTGCACTTTTGCGAAACACCGGCGCAGTCGATGGCACTCAATGAGCGTCACTCCGGTGCCATCATCATTGCGGGCAGCGGAATGTGTACCGGTGGCCGTATCCGCCACCATTTCAAGCACAATTTATGGCGGCCCGAGGCCAAGGTGGTGATTGTCGGATTCCAGGCCGAGGGCACACCGGGGCGGGCGCTGGTCAACGGCGCGGAATACCTGACGCTCTGGGGCGAGCCGGTGAGGGTGGCAGCACAAGTCCATACGGTCGGCGGGCTTTCGGCCCATGCGGACCAGCAGGGCTTGAAGGCCTGGCTGGAACATTTCCGGGAGCGGCCGCCGCTGGTGCTGGTGCACGGCGAGCCGCAGGCAGCGGATGCGCTGGCGACCGTGATGCGGGAATCCGCCTGGTCGCAGGTGGCGGTGGCCAGCGAGGGGGCGGTCGTGGACCTCAAGGCCTTGCCGACGCTGGCGGTGTCGACAAGGACGAAGCAATAAAAAAGGCCCGCCGCATGGCAGGCCTTTTCCTGATACCTGGTCGGGGTGAGAGGATTCGAACCTCCGGCCCCTACGTCCCGAACGTAGTGCTCTACCAGGCTGAGCTACACCCCGAAGGGCGCGAAGTATACGGGAATTTCGCGCTGGAGTTCAATAACGGCCTGGCGCCACTGTTTCCGGGGCCTTCCGACCGGCTGGCCCGGCGTCACCGGCGCCAGCAGGTGTCCGTGGAATCGGTCCCGTCGGCCGCCATGGATGTCTTCAGGCCGTTCACGAAATACTGCATGGTCCGGCAATCTTCATCCTTCAATGCGGCTGCCGAGTTCGCTGTCGCCTGCATCAGGACCTGGCCCCCGGCATTCTGCGACAAGGTCATCGAGTAGTGTCCGCCCTCGGTCAGCCAGCTCCCGTTGTTCGACTGCAGGCCGCTGACCGGTGCCTGCTGGGCAAACGCCGACCCGTTCATCATCAGCGTCAGGGCATCGTCGATCGCGACAAAGGTTTCCGGGGGTCGTCGATTCCGGAGGATGAATTGCTCGTACGACCCGGCCATTTTCATCAGGGAGGCGCTTGCCTCCGTGCGCCTGACGCGATCGGTGTAGTCCTGGTAGGACGGCAGGCCGATGGCGACCAGGATGCTGACGATGGCGACCGTGATCATGAGTTCGATCAGGGTAAGGCCTCGGTGTTTTCCAGACATGGCTACTCCTCCTTGAGTTCATACCAGTAGGTGCGTTGCGGGTCCGTGGTGATCTGGACCGGTGCTTTTTCGGTGCCGATCAGCCCGAATGCCCGACCATCCGTTGCTTCGGGAAACAGTACGGTCATGCCGGGAGGTATGCCGCGCAGTTTCAGGACATCGGATCGATCGGATACGTCGAGCACGTCATCGCCATTCAGGTCGAACAGCGTCCTGCCGTCCGTGGCGGAGAGGATGTACATCCTGGCCGTGCCGAGCCCCGGGTCGCAGGCGCTGGCCGAAGATGACGGATCGAATGTCGTGAACACCAGCTGGT
>JAWWBS010000009.1 GCA_033720895.1 Gammaproteobacteria bacterium | reverse complement strand
CTACTGAAAGTGCTTTACAACCCGCAGGCCTTCTTCACACACGCGGCATTGCTGGATCAGGGTTGCCCCCATTGTCCAATATTCCCCACTGCTGCCTCCCGTAGGAGTCCGGACCGTGTCTCAGTTCCGGTGTGGCTGATCGTCCTCTCAGACCAGCTACTGATCGTCGCCTTGGTAGGCTTTTACCCCACCAACAAGCTAATCAGACATAGGCTCATCCAATAGCGTAAGGCCCGAAGGTCCCCCACTTTCACCCGTAGGTCGTATGCGGTATTAGCAACCGTTTCCGGCTGTTGTCCCCCACTACTGGGCAGATTCCTATGCGTTACTCACCCGTCCGCCACTCGCCATCAATCTAGCAAGCTAGATCATGCTGCCGTTCGACTTGCATGTGTTAGGCATGCCGCCAGCGTTCAATCTGAGCCAGGATCAAACTCTTCACTTTATAACGTGAAAAGAGTGAACCAGAACTCAAGAACCACTGTATATCAGTTTATCTTGGGCTCGTTAGGTCACTCGGTACTTCAATGTATTGCGAAGCAATTCATCGACGCGAGCGCCCACACAAGTTACTTGATCCTGATTGTTAAAGAGCAAAAGGCAGCTGATGTAAGCGCCTCAGGCAGACGGACCATTTTACGTGGGTGACGATTCCTGTCAATCCCCGGCGAGCAAATACTTGAAAGTTTTTGTCGCCGTGTCCGTTCTGCAAATCTCGCCATCCGTCGCGAGAGGGCGGCATTATAGGGACTTCGCTGGAGGCGTCAACACCCCCGGGGCTTTTTTTTGAAATTAACTGCTCGACTGGTCACTTCTTGCCCAGAAAGGGCCTCGAAGCCAGCTCAATACCGGCGGCTCACTTCACACGGACCCTGGCGACCCGGCGTTTACCGACCTGGAAGACCGCCTCGGAGCCAGCAGGAAAGGCCTGCCGGGCGTCGGCCGCCTTGTCGCCATCGATCTTGACCGCTCCCTGCTTGACCATCCGCATGGCTTCCGACGTCGACTTCACCAGCCCGGCTTCTTTCAACAGGCTGGCCAGGCCGATCTCGCCCTCCTCGGCGGTGACGCTGACATCGGGGAGATCATCGGGCAGGGCGCCTTTCTGGAAGCGGGAAACGAAAGCAGCCCGGGCGGTCTCGCCAGCGCCCTCGCCATGAAAGCGATCCACGATTTCGATACCCAGGAGGAACTTGATGTCCCGCGGATTCGCCCCTTCAGCGACCTGCTGGCGAAAGGCCGCTATGTCACTCAGCGGCCGGAAAGACAGCAGCTCGAAGTATCGCCACATCAAGTCATCGGATATCGACATCAACTTGCCGAACATGTCGTCGGGCGCCTCGGTGATGCCGATGTAGTTTCCCAGCGACTTCGACATCTTCTGCACGCCATCCAGCCCCTCCAGCAGGGGCATGGTCAACACGACCTGGGGCTTCTGGCCGTTCTGCTCCTGCAATTGCCGGCCAACCAGCAGATTGAACTTCTGGTCGGTACCGCCAAGCTCGACGTCGGCTTCAAGCGCCACGGAATCGTAGCCCTGCACCAAGGGGTAAAGGAACTCGTGGATGGCAATCGGGCGATTCTCTTTATAGCGCTTGGAAAAATCGTCGCGTTCCAGCATGCGAGCCACAGTATGGCTGGAGGCCAGCTTGATCAGCCCGGCCGCACCCATGGACTCCATCCACTCTGAATTGAACGCAACCCGCGTTTTGTCCGGATCGAGAATCTTGAAGATCTGCTCCTTGTAGGTGAGCGCATTCTGCTTGATGTCTTCCGGCGACAGGGGCGGGCGAGTGGCGTTCTTGCCGGTCGGGTCACCGATCATGCCTGTGAAATCGCCAATCAGGAAAATGACCTCATGCCCCAGCGCCTGGAACTGACGCATCTTGTTGATCAGGACCGTATGCCCCAGGTGCAAATCGGGCGCTGTCGGGTCGAAGCCAGCCTTGATCTTCAGCGGGCGCCCTTCCTTGAGCTTTGCTTCGAGCTCCTCCTCACGCAGGATCTCGTCGGCGCCGCGCCGCAGTTCTTCCATGGCCTGTGTGATTTCCGTGTTGGCTGACGCCATAGCCGCCCGACTCCCCTGTTGTAAAGTTTGGCTTCCCGGTCGCTTACCAGGAGCCCTTGGATGTCATTTTTTTCAGAAAAAACAGTAAGTTGACATTGACCAAACGTGGTCAGCACGGTACTTTAGCAGGTGGTTGGGCCAGCTAACAAACCGACATGACGCAAATGAGACCCGATTATAAGCCGCAAGCGCGGCCCGGAGGCGCCGGTGTGCGCAAGAAACGCCTGACGGCGGCTCGCCCCCATCATTACTGGCTGGGCGGCGCGCTGGCCATCGTGCTGACGATCAGCCTGGCCAATGTCTCATCGCAGCCGTCTGCAGCAAACTCGGTGGGCGACTTCGAAGGCGATGCGCAGATCGCTCTCACGCTGCCGAGCAACGGCCGCATCGAACGTGGCACCCGCGTGCCTGCCGCCGAACCGGCCGTTGGCACCAACCTGAAACGCCTGAACCTTGTGGTCAAATCCGGCGATTCGCTGGCAGCCATGTTCGATCGCCATGAACTGTCGCGCCAGGACCTGCATGAAATCATGCTGCTGGGCGAGAGCGTGGAGCGCCTTCGTCTCATTCGTCCGGGTGACCGGATCAATGTCGTCGCAGACAGCGCCGGCAACGTACTTGAAGTGTCGATGGAACTGGATGGCACGGACAAGCTGAGAATCGAGCAGGGAGAGCAAGGCTACACGACCAGCCTTGAAGCACTGCCACTGCAACGGCGCATACAGACGGCCAGCGCCACCATAGAATCCTCGATGTATGCCGCCGGTTACGCAGCCGGCCTTTCCGACACGCTGATCATGAACCTCGCCAACATCTATGGCTGGGACATCGATTTTGCGCTGGACATTCGCCAGGGCGATGAATTCAGGATCATCTACGAAGAGATTTTCCGTGATGGCGAGAAGGTCAAGGACGGGCCGATCATCGCTGCCGAATTCGTCAACGATGGCCGCGTGATCCAGGCCGTTCGATTTGTCGACGACAATGGCAATGCCGCCTATTACGGTCCTGACGGTCGCGCGATGCGGAAGACCTTCCTGCGCGCACCACTGAATTTCCTGTACGTCAGCTCCAACTTCAATCCGAGCCGGCTCCACCCGGTGCTGAAAACGGTGCGACCGCACAATGGCATCGACTACAAGGCGCCCGTTGGCACACCTGTGTTTGCCGCCGGCGACGGCCGCGTCGTCCGTTCTTCGTACAGCAAATACAACGGTCACCACGTCTTCATCCAGCACGGCGAGAAATTCGTGACCAAGTACCTGCACTTTACCCGCCGGGCAGTCAGCGTCGGTCAGCGCGTGAAGCAGGGGCAGGTCATCGGCTACGTTGGCTCGACCGGCCTCGCGAGCGGCCCGCACCTGCATTACGAGTTCCTGGTCAATGGCACGCATCGCAATCCACGGACCGTCAAACTTCCCGACGCGGAACCGATTGCCGAACAGTACAAGGACCAGTTCATGGCCGTCAGCACTCCGCTGTTGCGCCAGCTGGATGTGATCGGGTCCGACCGCACTCGCGTCGCCACCGCACCCTGATCGCCGGTTCCGATCGATGCCGGATCTCTACCTTGGCCTGATCTCCGGCACCAGCCTCGACGCCATTGATGCGGCTGTTGTCGATTTCAGCGGCACTCCCCACGTTACCGCCGCCCGGAGCTACCCGCTGGAAGACGACTTGCGACGCGGTGCGCTGGATGCCATGGCAGGCGGCGGCCAGGTGAGTCTCGCCCAGCTTGGCGAGCTGGATCATCGCTTTGCCATTGCCTTCTCGGAGGCAGCGCGCCGGCTCCTGTCCGACCATGACATCGCCGCCGATGACATATCCGCCATCGGTTCGCACGGCCAGACGATATGGCACGCCCCGGAAGGCGACCACCCGTCCACCTTGCAGATCGGTGACCCCAGCCTGCTGGCCGCACTGAGCGGAATTCCCGTGGTTGCAGATTTCCGCCGCAAGGACATGGCAGTGGGTGGACAGGGCGCGCCGCTGGCCAGCGGCTGGCACCGGGAAATTTTCAGCCACCTTGCTCCGGTCGCGATTATCAACCTGGGCGGCATTGCCAACATCACGCTGCTGGAGAGCGACGCCACCAAGGGATTCGATACGGGTCCGGCAAACGGGTTGATGGACGCCTGGGCCTACAAGCATGGCAAGGGCAGTTTCGATGCAGATGGCGAGTTTGCGAGCGATGGCGAGTTCATTCCCGCCCTGCTCGATCGCCTGCTTGCTGACCCCTACTTTGCCCTGCCGCCCCCCAAGAGCACGGGCAAGGAAGTTTTCAATCTCTCCTGGCTGGATGCTTTCCTGGAAGGCAGCGAGCGTTCCGCGGACGTCCAGGCGACGCTGTGCGAACTGACGGCCCGCACCGTGGCAGACGCGATCAACGCCAGCAAAGCCCGGCACGCCATTCTCATGGGCGGTGGCGTGCACAATCCGCTGCTCAGGGAGCGCCTCGCCGCCAATCTATCGATCGCGACGCTGGAGACCGCCGACCAGCATGGATTTGATCCGGACTTCATCGAAGCCGCCTGTTTCGCCTGGCTCGCCAGGCAACGCCTGGCAGAACAACCGGGCAACGTGCCCGATGTCACCGGTGCGGCGTCGGAAACCGTGCTCGGCGGCATTTACCTGCCCTGACGTCGCATGAAATCCATTCAGGCATGAAAAAAGGCGCCAAGGCGCCTTTTTTCATGCTTCATCCTGTTACGCCCGATCAGACCGAAAACGACGATCCACAACCACAGGTGGTGCTGGCATTCGGATTGCGAATGACGAATTGCGCGCCCTCGAGATCCTCCTTGTAATCGATTTCCGCACCCATCAGGTACTGGAAGCTCATAGGATCCACCAACAGGGTCACGCCGTCCTTTTCAACCGCGGTATCGCCCTCTTCGACCGCTTCGTCGAAACTGAAGCCATACTGAAAACCCGAACAACCGCCGCCACTGACAAACACGCGCAGCTTGAGGGCATCATTGGCCTCTTCTTCAATCAGCTCGCGCACCTTGCGCGCCGCCGCGTCGGTAAACACCAGCGGTGGTGGCTGATTGGGATTGTGGTTGTGTACTTCCATTCAAATACCTCGTGTCCGCAACGTCATTCTACGCTGCCCCGGACTGCACACTCAATGTTCGCCGGCATCATCATTCGCGGAGGCATCCGGATTCTTGCCTTCCTGGTCGTGGTTCAGCGCCAGCATGGGCGAATCCGCGGGCTTGTGGACCAGCTTGCCGTTCACCGTGGCGCCGGCTTCCATGCGAATGACGTTGTAATACACGTCGCCCTCGACACGTGCCTTTGCACCCAGCTCCAGGCTCTCGCTGACGTAGACATCACCCCGCACCGTGCCGTTCAGTACAAGCACGGGCACGTGCACTTCGCCCTCTATGCAGCCTCGCTCGCTGATCGAAAGGCGCGAGCCGGTTTCGGTCGCCGAAACATTGCCCTTGATGAAGCCATCAACATGCAGGCCACTTTCGAATTCGAAGTCACCCGTTACCCGCGTGTTGTGACCAACCAGCGTATCCATGTGCGTCGATTTTCTGTTTCCTCCCAGCATCGGGAACCTCCTATCCGGTCGATACATCCCAACCAAAGCTGCGGGTCATTGTTTCCGCGCCTCTGGCACTCGGGTCTATGGTCAATTCCAGCCGCTGCGGCACAAAGCCATCCGGCAACCTGAAATCTCCCTCGAAATCCTGAAAATACTTGAACGAATAACGCAGCGTGTCTGCGCCGTCCATCACAAGTTCCGCAACATCCAGGCGCGCTTCGCGCCCGTCACGTTCGCCAATCACTTCCAGCTTCAGCTCGCCGCTGGTCGCACGATCGTTGGTAATGGCCTGGATCAGCACGAGGCGATAATGGAACACCTGCGACTGTGACGTCGGGCTGATACGCATGCTCTGCACCCGCAAGCCAGCTTCGCCGTCCTCGGGCGAGACGATGCCGCGGTAAAAGGCCAGCTCTTCCCGCAGCTCGAGTACCTCGTCCTGCTTGGCAGCAAATTCGCGCTGCAAGCGCTCACGGGCCTCCTGGTCGATATCGCTGGACCGTTCCAGCAAGGCTACGCGCTCTCGCAGGGCGTCGTTAGCGGCTTCCAGCCGGGCGATCTGCCCGGCCTGGCGATCGATGGTGGAACCCGACTCCGTGGCATCGAATCCGGCACGGATCTGGCCGAACTGGAAAGCACCGAATACCGACAGGAACATCAGTACCCCGACCACGGTATAGAGAAGGCCGTTGCGCAGCGGCCGGTGCGGCCTGACTACCAGTCGATGTCGCGTCATGCAGGAGCCCAGCGCTGAGAATTAGTCCGTAATGATACCAATACCGGCCGCCCCGTGCGCAATCCATCGGCACGGCTGGCATAATGACTCCATGAATTCTGCCAACTCGGACAGCGCCACCACGACAGGCTACCTGGACCAGCTGCGCATTCGGCTGGCTGGACGATCAGCCTTGCTGCAGCTGAGCATTTTCGGCGCCGTGGCTGGCCTGCTGGTTGGCATTCTCATGTTGCTGTTCCGTGGCGCCGTCGAAGGCATTCAATCGCTGATCCTGCCTGGTGGCGACCCGGAGAACTTCGAGGGCCTGCCGGTCGATGCGCGCTTCATGCTGCCACTGGCAGGTGCCCTGCTGCTTGGCCTCATCTATCTCCTGGTCAAGCCGAAGCGTCGCCAGGGGGGCGTCGTGCATGTGCTCGAGCGACTTGCCTATCACCAGGGACACATGTCGACGCGCAACGCCTGGATGGAATTCATCGGCTCGGGCATTGCCCTGATATCCGGCCAGTCGGTAGGCCGCGAGGGACCCAGCGTGCATCTTGGCGCTGCCGGCACCAGCCTGCTCGGGCGCCAGCTCGGATTGCCCAACAACACCTTGCGAGTGCTCATCGGCTGTGGCGTCGCCGCCGCAATCGGCGCAGCGTTCAACACACCACTGGCCGGGGTCATCTTCGCCATGGAGGTCGTGCTGATGGAATACACCATCGCCGGCTTCGCACCGATCATTCTTGCGGCGGTCAGTTCGACGGCCGTGACGCATCTTGTCTATGGCTCTTCACCGGCCTTCAATGTGCCACCTATCCTGCCCGTGCCACTGATCGAACTGCCGATACTGTTCATCATCGGGTTGATGATTGGCGGGCTCGCAGCACTGTTTTCGGCATCCTCGATCACCCTTGCCGCCCGGATACGCCAGTGGCCCCTGCTGCTGAGATTCGCCCTTGCAGGCCTGGTAACCGCCTGCCTGGCTATTTTCGTCCCGGCCATCATGGGCGTGGGTTACGACACCGTGAACGACGCCATGACCGGCGAACTGACCCTGAGCCTGTTGCTGATCATTGTCCTTGCCAAATGCGTGGCCACCGTATTTGCCATCGGCTGCAACCTCCCGGGCGGGCTGATCGGTCCTACCCTGGTCATCGGTGCCGTGGTGGGTGCCGCAATTGCCGCGATTTGCAGCTGGCTGTTTCCGGAATATCTCTGGCAGCCGGCCGTATTCGCACTGGTCGGCATGGCTGCGATGATGGCGGCCACGTTGCAGGCGCCGCTGGCAGCACTGATGGCCCTGTTGGAGTTGTCCGGCAATACCACGCTCATCTTCCCGGGCATGCTTACGGTCATTACGGCGGTACTCGTGTCGCGCGAGGTCTTCCACAAGGATTCCATCATTCTCGAGCTGCTGCGGGCACGCGGACTTGATTACCGCAACGACCCCGTCGCGCAAAGCCTGCGCCGTATCGGTGTTGCCGGCGTGATGGAGGCTGCCGTGCAACAGGCGCCGGCCAGCATTTCCGTCGGCGACGCCCGGCGCCTGCTGGAGCGCAGCCCGAAGTGGCTGCTCCTCGAAAGCAACGAAACGCGACGTTACCTGCTGGCCGCAGCCGACCTGGCGCGCTACCTGGCCGAACGAGACGAACGCAGGGCCAAATCGGACGACACGGAAGATGCGCAGTCCGAGGAAAAGCAGGTCGACCTGGTCAAGCTGCCTGGCCGACGTATCGAATGCCTGCCCGTCACACTGCAGGCCAACCTGCAGGAAGCCCTTGATCTCGTCACTCGCCAGGAGGCGGAAGGCGTCTACGTGCAGCGACGTGGCGGGCGACTGTTCGGGGTGCTGACTCGCGAATCCATCGAACAGGCATACTCGCGCTGACCCTGTTTCCGACCTGAGAGGACAATCACATGCAATCACACGGCTGGCTGCAAGCACTGCACATCATTTTCATGGTGACCTGGTTCGCAGGCATCTTTTACCTGCCACGGCTGTTCGTCTACCACTGCGAAACCACCGACGAAGCGGGCAAGGCGCGCTTCAAGGTGATGGAACGCAAGCTGATGATCATCACTCACATCGGCATGGGACTCACCTGGATCGCCGGCATTGCGATGCTGGCCGCCTATGCCTGGAGTGCCTATGGCCAGATGGGCTGGCTGCACGCCAAGCTCGGATTGCTGGTGCTGCTGACGGCTTACACCATCTGGTGCAGCCGGCTGGTCAAGGTTTTCGCCCGCGACGCCAATACCCGCAGCCACGCCTGGTACCGCTGGTTCAACGAAGTGCCCGCCGTGCTGCTGGTCGCCATTGTGCTGCTGGCCACGCTGAAGCCGTTCTGAACGGCTTCGGCAGGGGGTCTCGCCAAGCCCGGAGGGCATGCTAGAATTAGAACCCTTCCAAGGTTTTTCGACCCATCGTAAATTCACAACCGTGACATTCAGGAGGCAAGCATGAGCGTGCTCGTAGGCCGCAAGGCACCCGATTTCACCTGCCCGGCAGTGCTGGGCGACGGCAAGATCGTCGATGATTTCAAGTTCCTCGAAGATACCAAGGGCAAGTACCGCATCGTGTTCTTCTACCCGCTGGACTTCACCTTCGTGTGCCCGTCCGAGCTGATTGCGCTGGACCACCGCATGGACCAGTTCAAGGAGCGCAATGTGGAAGTCGTGGCCGTCTCCATCGATTCGCACTTCACCCACAATGCCTGGCGCAACACCCCGGTCGACAAGGGTGGCATCGGCCATGTGAAGTTCACCATGGCGGCTGACATCAACCACCAGATCGTGCGCGATTACGGCGTCGAAGCCCCTGACGGCTCGGTGGCGTTCCGCGGCGTGTTCCTGATCGACAAGGACGGCAAGGTCATGAGCCAGACCGTCAATGACGACCCGATCGGTCGCAACATCGACGAAATCATCCGCACTGTCGATGCGCTGCAGTTCTGGGAAGAAAACGGCGATGTCTGCCCGGCGGGCTGGCAGAAGGGTGATGCCGGCATGAAGGCCAACCCGGAAGGCGTGGCCGACTACCTGGCCAAGAGCGCCGACAAGCTCTGAAGCGCTGCAGCCAGCGCGACAAAAAAGCCGCCCGGAAGGGCGGCTTTTTTCTTGCCATCGGAATGTTCCGATCAGTCGGCAGCGGTCATCTGCGACTGGTTGTAATTCTGGATGCCGACTTTCTCGATCAGCTCCAGCTGCGTCTCCAGCCAGTCCACATGCTCTTCCTCGGACTCGAGGATGTCGGTGAACAGGGCGCGGGACACGTAATCGCCACAGGCCTCGCAATGCGCAATGGCTTCGTGCAGCACCGGAATGGCCTGGTGCTCGATCTTGAGATCGCACTGCAGGATTTCCTCGGTGTTCTCGCCAATCATCAGCTTGCCGAGATCCTGCAGGTTTGGCAGGCCCTCGAGGAACAGGATCCGCTCGATCAGCATGTCGGCATGCTTCATCTCATCGATCGACTCCTCGTATTCCTTGTCAGCCAGCTTGCTGAGGCCCCAATCCTTGAACATGCGGGAATGGAGGAAATACTGGTTGATTGCGGTCAGCTCGTTGGTCAGAGCCTTGTTGAGGAATTCGATGACCTTCTTGTCGCCTTTCATGACGTCTCCTGTGTCTTGCTCGCTGTCGGCATTGAGGAATCTGGAACGATTCCAGCGTGCGAAAAGCATAGCGCAGCACGCGGCAGCTGCACAGGGAGGGCCGGGCTAAATCTTTGTTTTTATTGACGAATGTGAAATGAGAATGATTTAGATTCAGGCCGCGAAATGATCGTCGTTGTCCGCAGCAGGGGGCTGCTGACGACTGGCATCCTGCTGGGCCGCCATCTCTTCCGCCAGGATTTCGCGAGCCTGCCGGGCACACTTGCCGCAGGTGGTGCCACAGCCCGTACTCTGGCTGAGTTCGCGCAGGGAACAGCAGCCGCTCCGCGCTTCCTCGCGGATCGTCGAGTCAGTGACAGCATTGCAGATGCATACGTACATGGGGCCATTATTCCCCTAGATGAGAATGATTGTCAACTATCAAACATTCTCAACAATGGTCCACATTCGTACTAAATCGAAATGAGAATGATTTGCATTTGCGTTCCTGAGCCTCTACACTGCCGGCGAAATCGAGGCTCAAGCCGCCTAGACGGCAGGCCGACATGGCAATCCCAACCTTTGAAGAGGACATCATGAACAAGAAGTGGTTGATGCTTGCAGCCAGCGCGATGCTGCTGCCCCTGAATGGCGCCCTGGCCGCCGAAAACACCCCGAGCAACGAAGAGCTCTACGAAATCATCAAGGCCCAGCAGGAAGAGATCGACTCCCTGGTCGGCAAGCGCGAAAACGTGAGTGACGGCAGCACCAGCATCGGTGGCTACGGCGAGCTGCACTACAACAGCCTGGATTCCGGGGACGAGATCGATTTCCATCGCTTCGTGCTGTTCTTCAACCACGAGTTCAACAGCGACATTCGCTTCTTCTCGGAAGTCGAGCTGGAACATGCCCTGGCTGGCGAAGGCAAGCCTGGCGAGATCGAGCTGGAACAGGCCTACGTCGAATTCGACGTCACCGAGCGCACCCGCATCAAGGGCGGCCTGTTCCTGATGCCGGTCGGCCTGCTGAACGAAACCCACGAGCCGAACACCTTCTACGGCGTGGAACGCAATCCGATCGAAAAGAACATCCTGCCGACGACGTGGTGGGAAGGTGGCGTGGCCGTGACCGGCAACTTCGGTTCGAGTGGCCTGTCCTACGACCTCGGCGTGCACTCCGGCCTTAATACGGATGACACGTTCGCCATCCGCGGTGGTCGCCAGAAGGTCGCCGAAGCCGTCGCCGAAGAGCTGGCCTACTCCGGCCGCCTGAAGTACACCGGCATTGCCGGCCTCGAGATCGCTGCCTCCTTCTTCCACCAGGGCGACCTGACGCAGGGCACCGTGCCGCAGTCGGATGCGGGCACGCTGATCGAAACCCACGTCCGCTGGAACAATGGCCCGCTGACGCTGACCGCGCTGTATGCAGGCTGGAGTATCGATGGCGATGCACCCGCGGCCATCGAGCGCGACAAGCAGGACGGTTACTATGGTGAAGCCAGCTGGCGCTTCAACCAGCAGTTCGGCGTGTTCGTTCGCCAGGGCGCATGGGACAATGGTGGTATCGGCGAAACCGAGATCAGCCAGACCAACATCGGCTTCAACTACTGGCCGCACAAGAACGTCGTGGTGAAGTTCGACATCATGGAACAGGATGATGCCGGCAATGACGAAGGCTTCAACCTCGGTATTGGTTACCAGTTCTAAGGACATGAATGGCTGACATTGCAGTCAACATGAAGTGCTTTGCGAGAGGCCTGCGGATCATGTCCGCAGGCCTCTTGTTGCTTGTCAGCACGTCATCACTTGCTGCTGATGAACAGTACCTCTCCGCAGCGGAATTCCTGCACGGCACGTTCGGCGAGACGACGCCCGAGCCATCGCTGATCTGGCTGACTGGCGCGAAGGGTGAAACCGCCAAGAAGATACTCGGTCACAAGCCGAATTCTCTCAGGGTTCGTTACTGGCAGCGCGACAACACATCAGCGTGGATACTGGATGAAATCGGCCGCGAAAAGCCCATCACGGCAGGCTTCATCATCGAGGACGGCGCGCTTCGCCGTGTCGAGGTGCTGGCGTTCCGTGAATCACGCGGTTGGGAAGTCCGTTACGACTTCTTCACCAAGCAGTTCCTCGGCGTGTCGCTGACGACCGAGCACCGGCTGGATTCATCCATCGACAACATCACCGGCGCAACCCTTTCCGTCAGCGCCATGCGGCGCATGGCCGAGCTGGCGCTCTACCTGGACAGCCAGGTCCGCCAGGCGGCCAAGGAGTCCGGATAACGATGGCACCGCGGAAGCGACAGATCGTCGAAAAGCTGCGTTCCTGGTACCTATGGCATCGCTACCTGGGCCTCGCCGCGGCCATATTCGCTGCCTGGCTGGCGATCAGCGGGATCGTGCTGAACCACACCGAAGACCTGGCACTCGCCGAGCAGCCGGTGAACAGCGAGTGGTTGCTGGATATCTACAACATCCCGAAGCCGGATTCGCTGGAAGGTCATGAGATCGCTGGCCGCTGGATCGTTGATGCGGGCAACCGCGTTTACATCGACCGGCTGAAAGTTGCCAAGCCGCAGCCCATGGTCACTGCCCTGCCTGCCAGCTATGGCTTCATCATCGTCTTTGCCGACGCCATCCAGCTCTACACCGAGGATGGCATCCTGGTAGAAGAGATTCCGTTCACGGCCGGCCAGGGCGACATCATCGCCGCCGAAGCAAGCGAGAAGGGTTTCCTGTTCCGCACGCTGCTGGCCAGTTACTCGGCAGACGAGGAACTGCTGGGCTTCGAGCGACTGACGGGCGCCCGGACGATTCGTTCTCCCGAGCCACGAGCCATCCCGGCTGCCTTGCTCACCGACCTGGCAGGAGAGATTCGTGCCAGTCGCCTGAACCAGGAGCGACTGTGGCTGGACCTGCATTCGGGACGCCTCTTCGGCATGACGGGTGTCTGGGTGGCTGACGCAGCGGGCATTGCGCTGTTGTTGCTGGCATTGAGCGGCATCTGGATCTGGCAGCAACGCGCTCGTGCCCGACGTCGGCAGCGCCAGAGCCTGCAGCGAGCTCGAGAATCAGAGTGATGGCGTCCTAGGCAGCTTGCCATCGGGATGCACCCGCTCGACAAACTCTCCCAGCGCTGCCCGGTATACCCGCTTCTTGAAGTGCACGACCTGTCGAACCGGCTCCCAGTAGTCCACCCAGCGCCATTGATCGAACTCGGGACTCGATGTCACGGCAAGGTCGATATCCTTGCTGCCTGCCTTGAAGTCCAGCAGGAACCAGCGTTGCTTCTGGCCGATGCACAGGGGACTGGAGTGGCGTCGGACGTACTGCTCGGGCAGGCGGTATCGCAACCAGCGTCTCGATTCCTGCACCAGCTCGACATGCTCCGGTTGCAGTCCCGTTTCCTCCGCCAGCTCGCGATACATGGCATCCAGCGGCGTTTCACCTTCCAGCATGCCGCCCTGCGGAAACTGCCAGCCGGTGTTGCCCACGCGTCGAGCCCAGAACAGCTTGCGCTGCTCGTTCATGATGATGATGCCGATGTTGGCGCGAAAGCCGTCCGCGTCGATCATGGTTCCCTGTCCTGTCGATCTCAGCCGCGATTCTAACGGAATCGCCCCTCGGCGTGGGTGAGCGTTCCGTTTACAATCAGCGAATGTCGATCATTTTCACATTCCCGGCAGGCAGGCATGACCACTCGCGTTGAAGTGCTTGCAAGCTTCGTCGCGCTGTTGCTGGCGGCCATGGCGGCCATGGCGCTGGCGCTGATGATCGGCAGCGTCAATCTCGCGCCGGCGGACGTACTGGCGGTCATTCGTGGCGAGGGCTCCAGCCTGGCGACGACGCTGGTCCTTGAATTGCGCTGGCCGCGCGCGGTCGCAGCCTTCGCAACCGGCGGGCTGCTGGCCATGTCGGGCGCCTTGATGCAGGTCTTGCTGCGCAACCCGCTGGCGGACCCCTACATCCTGGGTGTGTCCGGAGGGTCCGCGGTTGGTGCCCTGCTGACCCTGATGCTCGGCCTCGGTTTCTTCTGGGTGTCGACGGCGGCCTTCGTCGGCGCCCTGGTGTCCATCCTGCTGGTCTTTACCATTGCTCACGGCCGAGGCGGCTGGACTCCGACTCGACTGTTGCTGACAGGCGTGGTCGTGGCCGCCGGCTGGGGCGCGGTCATCAGCCTGATGCTGGCGCTGGGACCGGACAGCAGCATCCGCAGCATGTTGTTCTGGTTGATGGGCGACCTGTCGTACTCGCAACGGCCCTACCAGGAATTCGTGGTGCTGCTGGTCGGCGGACTGCTGGTGTTTCCTTTTTCCCGGCACCTCAACCTGCTGGCCCGGGGTGAAATGCAGGCCAAGACGCTCGGCGTGCCGGCACGCGAACTCAATATCGGCATATACCTGCTGGCTTCCATCTTCACGGCAGTGGCTGTCACCGAAGGGGGCAGCATCGGCTTCGTCGGCCTGGTGGTGCCGCACATGCTGCGGCTGGTGATCGGCGCAGATCATCGACGCCTCATGCCGGCCTCCATGCTGGCCGGCGGGACCCTGCTGGTGATTGCCGACACCCTGGCGAGAACGGTCCTGGCGCCAAGACAATTGCCGGTCGGGGTGGTCACGGCTTTCATCGGTGTACCACTGTTCCTCTACCTGCTGAATCGCTCCCGGAGCCAGGCATGAGGGTGCGGCTGGAACTCGACCGACTGGGCGTGCGGATCGCCGGCAAGCAGGTCGTGGAAGACTTTTCAGCAGGCTTCGAGGGCGGTCGCTGCATCGGGATCCTGGGTGGGAATGGCGTTGGCAAGACCACCTTGCTGCATACGATTGCAGGTTTGCGCGAGCAGGATGCAGGACAGGTCAGGATCAACGGCCAGGCCACCGAAGAACTGGGTCGACGCCAGCTGGCACGCCAGCTGGCGTTGTTGATGCAGCAGTATGACGACCCGTTCCCGGCCAGCGTCCTGGAAACGGCACTGATCGGTCGACACCCGCATATCGATTTCTGGCAATGGGAATCTCCCGAGGATATCGAGCTGGCCCGCCAGGCCTTGCAGGCCACCGGGATGGCCGAGCTTGAACAGCGCGATGTGCACGCCCTGTCGGGCGGTGAGCGTCGACGGCTTGCCATCGCCACCATCCTTGCGCAGGACACGCAGATCTACCTGCTCGATGAGCCGGTGGACCAGCTCGACCTGTTGCACCAGATGCGCCTGCTGGGCCGCTTCCGCGAACTGGCTCGCGAGCATGACCGCCTGGTGTTGATGTCGCTGCACGACGTCAATCACGCCGCCCGCTTCTGTGACGATGTGCTGCTGATGTATGGCAATGGCGAAGTGGTGCTGGATGAAACCTACAAAGTGCTGAATCCCGCCAACCTGGAACGGCTGTACGGCATCCCGGTACGAATGATCACCACGGATGACGCCCTGTTCTTCCAGCCAGAATGGAAATGAGGTCCAGGCTGTTCAGATGAAGATGTGCCCCTTGAGGTACAGGACCGCCGAGCCGGCAATGAGCACGCGATTGTCCTGCTGCTCGACGTACAGGTCTCCACCGCGGGCCGATATCTGGCGGGCTGTCATGCTGCTGCGTCCCAGCACCTCGAACCAGTACGGCGTCAGCGTGGAATGCGACGAGCCGGTGACCGGGTCTTCCGGCACACCAGCGGAGGGCGCGAAATAGCGTGACACGAAATCCACCTTGTCACCAGGTGCTGTCGCCACCACGCCCTGCCCGGGCACCTCCTGCAAGGCAGACATGCTGGGCATCAGGTCGGCGACATCGCTCTCGCTCTCGAACACCGCCACAACCTTGTCGCTGTCCGGATCATTCAATTCGGTTTTCATCACGCGCAGAGGCCTGGCGTGCAGGGCCGCTGCCACCTTGCCGCCGTCATCCCATTCCTTCGCCGGGCGTGACGGAAATTCCATGGCCAGGACACCATCCTTCAGACGCACGGTCAGGTTGCCGCTGGCGGTGGCGAAATGCACTTCGGTCAATGCACGCCCGAGTTCCTGAAAAAGCACATGTGCCGTAGCAAGGGTCGCGTGACCACACAGGTCGACCTCGCGGGTCGGGGTAAACCAGCGCAGGTGATAACCACCGCTGTCATGCGGCACGAAAAATGCCGTCTCGGACAGGTTGTTTTCAGCGGCTATGGCCAGCATCCTGTCGTCGGACAGCCAGCTCTCCAGTGGCACCACGGCAGCGGGATTGCCCCGCAGCGGTTCCGACGTGAATGCGTCTACCTGGAAAAATTCGAGTTTCATGCCATACCTCGCAAGGTTCAGTGCCTGCCCGTCCAGCCCAACCTGGCAAGCAGCTCGTCATGCAGCCGGCCATTGCTCGCCAGCGCGGTGCTGACATCCAGGCCCGGCCTGTGCCCGGCAAGGGTCGTGAAGCGGCCTCCCGCTTCTTCGACGATCAGGCTCAGTGCCGCAATGTCCAGTATGTTCAGGTCCGATTCGACAACGGCATCGATTCGCCCGCTGGCCAGCAAATGGTAATGGTAGAAATCACCGTAACCCCGGCCGCGATGTACCTGCTGCACCAGCTCGCCATAGGCTGACCAGGAGGCGGGACTCGCCGCCAACGTGGCCAGGTTGCCACCGGACAGGGTGGCCTGCGAAACCTCGGTCGTCTCGCTGACCTGGATCTGCCGACCATTCAGGAAGGCGCCGCCGCCCCGGGTGGCCCAGGCGGTCTCACCGACCTGCGGCGCAGCCGATACCCCGAGAACGATGTTCTCGCCATGGCGCAGGGCAATCTGGGTGGAATAGAAAGGATAGCCACGCACGAAGGATTTCGTGCCGTCCAGCGGATCGATCAACCAGACGAAATCGGCGTCTGCCTGCTGGGCACCGAATTCCTCGCCCAGGAACCCATGCCCGGGACACGCAGCCGAAATGATTTCCTTGATGGCCTGCTCTGCCTCGCGGTCGGCGATCGTGACTGGCGAGTCATCGGCCTTGCGCTCCTCGGCAACACCCTCGGCCGCATGGCGGGCAATGATGCCGCCGGCAGCAGCGGCAGCATCTCGCGCCACCTGCAGCCAGCGTTCCAGCTCTTGTTTCGTTGGACCACTCACCCTCGGTTCCCTGTGGTAGCTGCATGTTGAGAACCAGTCTACCGCCGTGCTGGCACGAGAAACACCGAAAAACTCGTACGAATCCGACCAATTCTTGACTGGCTGCCGGTCCAGGCCCAGAATGCGCCCACGCTTCAGGTGCCCTTCCCCAACGGGAAGGTCAATCGGGAAGCCGGTGCGCACCCAGGTGCAAGTCCGGCACTGCCCCCGCAACGGTGATCGGGAAGCGTCTCGCCTGCGTACCACTGGACAGAGCCTGTCCGGGAAGGTGGCGAGACCGGCGCAAGCCACCCGTCAGTCCGGAGACCGGCCTCGAGCGACACGTACCGACATTGCGGTGGGCAATGGGCGGGTCGCAATCCCGATGGCATTCGGTCTTGTTACCCTCCGCACCCACTTCATGTCGGTCTTCAGCCAACATGCGTCGCGGGCGAGCGTGCGCAGAGGGAGACAGACAATGAGAAACACCACTGGGGCAATCCTGATCACCATCCTGGCGACTGGCCTGTTGCCATGCCTTCCGGTCAACGCGGCCGAGGGCGATGTCAACGCAGATCGCACGGAACTCGACGATGTCGTCGTAACGGCGACCCGCCATGCCATCACGCAGGACCGGCTGCCGGCCAATGCAATTGTTATCGATCGCGCAACCATCGAGCGCAATGTCGGTGCCGACCTGGCTGACATTCTCAGGCAGCATGCGGGCCTGGACGTGGCGCGCAACGGTGGACCGGGCGCCGCGACGTCGCTGTTCATTCGTGGCACCGAGTCCAACCACGTGCTGCTGCTGGTCGACGGCATCGAAATGAACCCCGGCAGCATCGGTGGCCCGGCACTGCAGAACATTCCGCTGGACTCCATCGAACGTATCGAAATCATCAAGGGGCCGCGCTCTTCGCTGTACGGTTCCGAGGCCATTGGCGGCGTGATCAATATCGTCACACGCCGAGGTGATCGCCTGGCCGCCAGCGCCACGCTGGGCAGCTTCGACACCGAACAACTGGATGGCAGCTACCACGGCAGCCAGGGTAACTGGCAATACGGTCTCGACCTTGGCTCGGAACGCAGCGATGGCTTCGCCCCGCGCGCAGACAGTGCAGAGGAACGAGGTTACGAGCGTGACCATGGCAATGGCTATGTCCGCTGGCAGAATGAGCGGGCAATGCTCGAATTGCGCCATTGGGAAGCCGAGGGTATCAGCGAGTACCTGGGCTTTTTCCTGGAGCCCCTGTCGCAGGAGTACCGCAACGAGATGAGCAGCATCGAGGCCCGCCTTGCCGGCGACGACAGCTGGTCGGCACGACTGCTCCTTGGCCGGGGCGTGGATGAAATTCGCCAGCGTGATCCCAACTTCCTCGGCGAGTTCGATTTCGTGCGCACGGTACGCGACACCATCGACTGGCAGCACGATTTCTTCCTGTCCGACGACCACCGACTCACAGCCGGCGTATACCTGGAAGGCAGCGAAGTGGATTCGCTGTCGTTCGGCGAAGGCTATTCGGAAAGCACCGACGTAACAGCGTACTACCTGCAGGATGCCGTCGGTTTCGGCGACAACAGCATGATCAGCTCGGTCCGCTACAGTGATTTCGACGCCATCGGCAGCGAAACGACCTGGAACATCGGCTGGAACCACCGCTTCAGCGAGGCGCAACGGCTGTTCATTGCCGCCGGCACCGGTTTCCGCCTGGCCGACGCCACTGATCGCTTCGGCTTCGGCGGCAACCCGGACCTCGAGCCGGAGTCGTCGGAGAACATCGAGATCGGCTACTCGGCCGACATGGCGGCGCATCGCTTCGAAGCGACCGTGTTCCGCAACGACATCGACGAGTTGATTGCCTATGTCGATCCGGATGGTTTCGCGGGCCCCGCGACGGGCAGCAACGTCAACATCGACCGTGCACGCATCGAAGGTATCGAACTGGCCTACCGCTGGCACAACCTGGCCTGGCGTTTCGACACCGAGATCATCATCCAGGACCCGGAAGACCTGACCACCGAGAGCCAGCTGGCTCGCCGGGCACGGCGCAGCATCAGCGCCAGCCTGGTGCGCGAGTTCGGCGCATTCAGCCTCGGCCTGGCGGGCGTCGCCAGCAGCGAGCGGCCGGACTCGCCGTTCTCGACGGCCATGCTGCCGGGCTACGGCGTCGTGGATCTCACCGCTGGCTGGGACATCGACCCGAACTGGTCACTGGGCCTGCGTGTCCAGAACGTCGGCGATCGCGACTACCAGACGGCTGAGGGCTACAACAGCGAGGAGCAGAGCTTCTACCTGACGCTGCGCTTCCAGCAATGATGACGGCGGGTGCTGCAGGCGGTGACCAGCCTGCAGCACCCTGTCCGTGGCGCTACACTGCAGAAAACGCACAGGACGACACATGGGAAACCGACTCAGCAAGATCTATACGCGCACGGGCGATGACGGCAGCACCGGCCTCGGTGACGGCTCGCGCGTGGCCAAGGATTCCACCCGGGTCGAGGCCTACGGGACGGTCGACGAACTGAACAGTGCAGTCGGAATCATTCTCGCCGAGGACCTTCCCGCAGACATCGGTGAACTGCTTGCCGACATCCAGCACGAGCTGTTCGATCTCGGCAGCGAACTCAGTGTCCCGGGCTACAGCGCCTTGCAGGACGAGCAGGTGGAAAGGCTGGAGGTCGAACTGGACAGGTTGAACGAGAGCCTGCCGGCGCTGAAGGAATTCATCCTCCCCGGCGGGGGACGCGCCACCGCAGCCTGCCACCTGGCGCGTACCATCTGCCGTCGCGCTGAACGGCGCGTCTGCACCCTCGGCCGCGAGGAAGACATTTCCGCCACGTCGGGGCGCTACCTGAACCGCTTCTCCGACCTGCTGTTCGTCATTGCCCGGGTGCTTGCCCGGCACGAGAACGGCAGTGAAGTCATGTGGCGCTCGCCACGCCTGAGGAAGGCGCAGGACTGACAGCCACGCGGCTTTTCAAAGGCTGTTGCGAGTTGCCTCTATGGCATTGCAAAGCTGTCGGGCACCAGCCAGCAACCGCGGAGTGGGCCTGGCCAGCAAGATCGCATCGATGGCGCGAACATTGCCTCGACTGACCGCACGCAAGCCGGACCACTTCGACCAGTCGCCCGCACCCTCGTCCAGCACCGCCGAGGCACCACCCACGATCAGGTCCGGATCACGGGCTATCACCGCTTCGCGGCTCACGGCCGCAGCGGTTGTTTCGAGATCGGCAAAGATGTTCTTGCCGCCGCAGATCCGGATGATGTCGCTGATGGTGTGCCTGGCATTGATGGTGAACAGCGGCTGCGCCGATATCTGGTAGAAGACGCGAATCCGACTGGCATCCAGGTACTGCTCGGCCAGGCTGTCGAAACCAGCGACCAGGTCGGTAGCCACGGCCTCTGCCTCGGTCTCGTTACCGGTCAGGCGGCCCAGCAAACGAAGGTTCTCGCCAACGGCCTCGATGCTCGGCGAACCCATCACCAGCACTGGCAAACCGAGCGACTCCAGTTTTTCGATGACGCCCTGCGGGGTGCCGCTCTGCCAGGCGATGATGACGTCGGGTTCGAGAGCAATGATGCGCTCGGCATCGAAACGATAGGCATCGCCCACGCGGGGTATTTCGAGTGCCGCCTCGGGATAATCACTGTACTCGCTGGTACCAACGACCACGTTGCCGGCACCAATCGCGAACATTTGCTCGACCAGGTGAGGTGCCAGCGTCACCACCCGCTGCACCGGCAGCTCAAGTTCCAGCATCTTGCCACGGTCATCGCGAACCTCGGCAGCACTGGCAGTGCCACCTATCGCCAACAGGAGGAGCAATACCGACAGCCGACGCATTACAACCAGCCAAATATGGTCAGCAGGGCCAGCGACGCCAGCCAGATCACCAGGCTGCGGTTCAGCAGGTTCATGACTGCCGTGAACTCCGACCGGGCGGATGCCTCCTCGGCCGGGAAATTCAGGGCGCCGCGACCGGTACAAGCGAGGATATCGTCGTTGATCTCGAAGAAGCGTCCGGAGCAATCGGCAAAGTAGGCGCGGCGCTCGGCAATCGCATCGTCAAAGCTCCCGGCCAGTGCATAGCAACCTGACAGCAGCCGTGACGGCGCCCATTCAAGCAGGCCGAAGATTTTCTGGGCAGCCCCCTGCGCCTCGTCGCAACCGGTGATCTCCTCTGCCTGGTGGCGCAGGATGTCGGCGACGCGAAAAGCCACCGCACCCGCAGGCCCGAGTAAGACGAACCAGAAAATCACGGCAAACAGGTTGCGGCTGGAAAGCACCAGCAGACGCGTGACCACCGCGCGGGTTCGCTCCAGCGGATCGGAGGGAACCGCAGCCTCGAGCAGCCGCTCGGCAACCGCCTCGGCGGCCTCCTCGTCTTCTGCCGCGAGCGCCGCGTCGTAGCGTGCCGCCTCCGCGAGCGGGCTCTTCGGCCCGAGCATGAACATCAGTACCAGGGTACCGAAGGCGAATCCAAGCACCCAGGACATGCCGCTCATCAAGCCCATCAAGAGGGCGGCCAGCACCGCTGGAACGGCAATGGCCAGCACGGCCAGCAGCAAGCCCTTCAGGTCGGCTCCGAGCGGCACGTGCCTGGCCAGGATGGCAAATCCCCGGCGATACCAGTTCTCGTTGCGGCGCGCAGCCAGTTCCGGGACGAATCGGTCGACGACCAGTGCCAGGATGACGGACAGGAAAGCCATGCAATTGCTCCTTGGAGGGTGTGTCCGGCTGGATTATATCAGTCAGCGACAAAACCCGTGCCGGCGGCTTCCAGCTCGCGCCGGAATCGTGGCCAGTCAAAGGCAGGGCCGGGATCGGTCTTGCGTCCCGGAGCGATATCGCAGTGTCCAACGATACGGTCCGGCGTGAGCCCGGGGTAGCTGGCCATCAGCGCCCCGCTGACCGTGACCAGTTGCCGGTATTGCGCATCCGTGTAGGGCTGGTCATCCGTTCCCTCCAGCTCGATACCGATGGCAAAATCATTGCAGCAGGAACGTCCTTCGTATTCCGACTGCCCGGCATGCCAGGCGCGGCGATCGAACGCGGCGAATTGCTTCATGCTGCCGTCACGAAAGATCACCAGGTGAGCAGAAACCTTCAACCCACTGATTTCCTTGAAGTATTCGTGCTCGTCCTGTGGCAGGCAACCGAGGAACAAGGCATCGATCCAGGGTCCGCCAAACTCGCCTGGCGGCAAGGATATGCCGTGCACGACCAGCAGGCTGAGGTCGCGTGGATCCGGCCTTGCATCCTGGTGGGGCGTCTGTCGCTGTGGCACGCCGACCAGTCGGTGGCCAATGATGAAATCCGTATTCATGACAGCAGTTTCCTGTGTGGCGGCGGCCTTGGCAAGCCCATGGCGTGCCGGCTTGCGGGCAGGGGCCAATATGCGGACACTGTTGGGCTGCAACGCTGGCCCGCACGGCGAGGCCATTTTTCGAGCAACCGGATCTTGACTGCCCATGGACAACGCTACGCTTCAGAAACGCGATCTCGATGTGCTCTGGCACCCCTGCACCCAGATGAAAGACCACGAATGGCTGCCGCTGGTACCCGTCAAGCGTGGCGAGGGCGTCTGGCTCGAGGACTTCGATGGCAACCGCTATATCGATGCGGTATCGAGCTGGTGGGTCAATCTCTTCGGGCATGCCAACCCTGACATAAACCGGGCCATTGCCGAACAAGCGGCCTCGCTGGAGCACGTCATACTTGCGGGCTTCAGCCACGAGCCGATCGTCCGGCTGTCGGAGCGCCTGGTCGCGCTGACACCGGCGCCCCTGACACGCTGCTTCTACGCGGATAACGGTTCGGCGGCCGTTGAAGTGGCGCTGAAAATGAGCTTTCACTGGTGGCGCAACCGCGGCCGGAGCCGCAAGACCCGGTTTGTGACCCTTTCCAATTCCTACCATGGCGAAACGCTGGGTGCACTGGCTGTCGGCGATGTCGCACTCTACAAGGAAACCTACGAGCCACTTTTGCTGAAGCCACTTACCGCCCCCTCGCCGGACTGTTTCCTGCGTGAGCAGGGGGTTTCCTGGGAAGAGCACTCGCTGGCAAAAGCCGATGCGCTCGAAGCAATGGTGGCCGAGTCCCATGAGGATATCTGTGCCATCATCCTGGAACCGCTGATCCAGTGTGCCGGCAACATGCGCATGTACCATCCCGTCTACCTCAAGCGGGTGCGGGAGATCTGCGACAAGTACGACGTGCACTTCATCGCCGACGAAATTGCGGTTGGCTTCGGCCGCACGGGCAGCATGTTTGCTTGCGAGCAGGCAGGCGTGTCACCCGACTTCATGTGCCTGTCCAAGGGCATCACGGCCGGTTACCTGCCCCTGTCTGTCGTGCTGACCACCGAAACGGTGTACGACGGTTTCTACGACGAGTACGAGAACCTGACAGCGTTCCTGCATTCGCACAGCTATACCGGCAATCCACTGGCCTGTGCGGCGGCCAACGCGACGCTGGACCTGTTCGAGTCGCGTCAACAGGTAGCGCGAAACCGGGAACTTGCCACACACATGGGACAGGCGGTGGCCCATCTGGCCGACCATCCCCATGTTGCCGAGGTTCGTCAGCATGGCATGACGCTGGCCATCGAGATGGTGAAGGACAAGGCGACACGGGAGCCTTTCCCCTGGCAGGAAAGACGCGGCTTGAAGGTCTACCAGCACGCGCTCAAGCATGAATCACTGCTGCGCCCGCTGGGCAACGTCGTCTACATGATGCCGCCCTACATCATTACCGAAGAACAGATCGATCACCTCGCGCGCGTCGCTACCGAGGGCATCGACATCGCCTGCAAGGACTGACCATGCGCGAGATTCGGCTGTTTCATGATGGCCCGCTGGCAAGCGGCGAATGCGTGACTCTGGAGAAGTCAGCGGCCCAGCACCTCGGCAAGGTGCTGCGTGCCACGGTCGGCCAGCCGGTCACACTGTTCAATGGCCAGGGCGGTGAGTGGTACGGCAAGGTCAGCTTGCTCGAAGGGCGCAAGGCTGAAGTCAGCCTGGAGGAACACGCCGAGGTCGAACGTGAAGCATCAGTGGACATGACCCTGGTGCAGGGCCTGTCGCGCGGCGAACGCATGGACTACACCATCCAGAAAGCCGTGGAAGTGGGCTTCAGCTGCATCCAGCCGATTGTGACGGAACGGTGCGTGGTCAAGCTGGATGAGCGAAAGCGGGAAAAACGGCATGACCACTGGCTGGGCATCATGCGCAGCGCCTGCGAGCAAACGGGCCGCAATCGCGTACCCGAGCTGCTGCCAGTGATCACGATGGATGAATACCTGGCTGCACCGCGGCGCGGCATCCGGCACTTCATGCTCGATCCGGATGCAACAGGCACACCGGCTAGGCTGGCTCGTCCTGACACGGGTGTCGGCCTTGTCATCGGTCCGGAAGGCGGATTCAGCGAAACAGAGAACGCACATTTGCTGGCTGCAGGCTTCGAGGCGCTGCGGCTCGGTAGTCGAGTACTCAGGACGGAAACGGCGGCCGTGGTGGCCGCCGCTGCACTGCTTTCTCGGTGGGGAGAATACGACTGAGAATCAGTCGTCGTCGAATCCTTCGAATTCTATATCGTCCAGGTCGATGTCGAACTCGTCATCCTCATCGCCCTTTTTCTTTGCTCCGGACTCGTCTGTGGATTCGTCCTCGCCAAGTTCGGAATCGATACCTTCCATTTCAATACCGAACTCGGTCTCTTCGTCATCACCGGACGAGTCATCATCCTGTCCCAGCGCAGCGCCGATGTCCTCCATGGTCTCTTCGCCGAGCGAATCCTGGTTGAGCAAGGCATCCTCGAATTCGTCCTCGCCACCCAGGTCCAGGGCTGCCAGCTCGTCTTCGGGCTCGGCGCTGCCAGCTTCCTCGACTGCGGCATCGCCCTTGACGTTCTTGCCATCGAGCGCAGCGACAAGCATGCGCTCGAGGCTTTCGAGATCAGGAATCAAAGGCCTTTCGTTCGCCATGCGAACCCGCGCAAGAACCGGGCCCTGCTTGTCTTCGCTGCCAAGTTCTTCCTTGTGCAACACGCCGGCATTGACACGAACCAGGTAGGGGTAGCCTTGCGTGAGAACGGCAAAGGCATTCGGCTCGAGCTTGTCATCGATGCCGAACACGATCGCGATGCGGGCACGACGACCCATGTCGGGTGCTTTCTTGCCGCAGGCGAGTTCGTAGGAAATCATCGGAATATCCTGACCCTGCCAGTTCATGAAGCCGAGCAGGAAGGGTGGCGCATTGTCAGGCCGGTCTTTCGGTTTTACGAAACCGGTTACCTCCGCAACCGCTGCACGCGGCAGCACAATGCGGTTTCCCTGCAGGGGAATCAGCAAACTGTAGACTTCTTTCAGGGCCTGCTGCATGAGTCAATCAATCCCAGCGTGTGCGTTCAGGGTTGAACTTTCCAACCAGTGACTGGATCTGCTCGACGAGTTCGCCTTCCTGGTAGGGCTTGCCGAGATACTTGTTGACACCGATTTCCATGGCACGATTGCGGTGTTTCTCACCGGTACGCGACGTGATCATGATGATCGGTATTCCCTGCAGGCGGTCATCATTGCGGATGTGCGTTGCCAGCTCGAAACCGTCCATGCGTGGCATTTCGATATCAAGCAGCATTACGTCCGGGATGCTTTCCTGCAGGACCGAGAGAGCATCAACGCCATCTTTCGCCGTGATCACACGCATGCCGTAGCGTTCCAGCAGGCGCTGCGTGACGCGGCGCACGGTGATGGAGTCGTCCACCACCATGGCCAAAGTACGTTCGTCTTCCTGCGCTTCCTCGCGTTCGCCGGCATCCAGCATCGCACCCTGTGCCTTGGCAGCAGCAGCAGCGCGAACGAGACCGGCGGCATCGAGAATGAGAAGGATCGATCCATCGCCAAGCAGCGTAGCGCCAGCGATTCCTCGAATCGAGGAAATCTGCGGACCGACCGATTTCACGACGATTTCACGGCTGCCCTGCATGCCTTCGGTCACCAGTGCCGAATTATGGTCACCCGCCTTCACGAGCAGCACCGGGATGGTGTCGAGCTCTTCCGGGAACTTCGGAATGCCCATGCCCAGCAAGGCAGACAGATGCTCCAGCGAGTATTCGTCGCCACCGTAGCTGAAGCTCGGGTTTTCGGAATCGAAGTAGGCCATCACGTCCTTGCGCGGCAGACGCACGATACCTTCGATGGTCGGCAGCGGAATCGCAAACGTATCGTCGGCAACCGTCACCATCAGCGCCTGGGTAATCGCAAGGGTGAACGGCAGGCGAATGACGAACTCGGCACCCTTGCCTGCCTGGGAAGCGATCACCAGTGATCCGCCCAGCTGTTTGATTTCGCTGTACACGACGTCCATACCAACACCGCGACCAGCGGCCTGGGTGATTTCCTCGGCCGTTGAAAAGCCGGATTCCAGGATGAACTGCATTACATCGTTGTCGGAAATCTTTGCACCTGGGCGCAGCAGCCCCTGTTTCTCGGCTTTCTTGCGAATGGCGTCGACGTTGAGGCCTGCGCCATCATCAGTGATGCGCAGCACGACTTCCGAACCTTCTCGCGTGAGGTTGATGTAGACGGTGCCTTGCTCGGGCTTGCCGGCCTTCTTGCGCACCTCTGGACTTTCGATGCCGTGCACCACCGAGTTGCGCATCATGTGCTCGAGCGGTGCCAGCACACGCTCGAGGATCTGGCGGTCCATCTCACCTTCTGCACCAGACAGTTGCAGCTCTGCCTGCTTGCCAATTTCGTCTGCCGTTTGCCGGACAATGCGGCGCAGGCGCTGGGCATGCTTGGAGAACGGCACCATGCGGGTGCGCATGAGGCCGTCCTGCAGCGCCGTGTTGACCCGCGACTGCTGCAGCAGCAGCGTTTCCGCCTCGCGCGACTGGTTCAAGAGCAGGCCCTGGATGGACACAAGGTCGGAAACCGACTCGGCTAGTGCGCGGGAAAGCTGCTGCAGGGTGGAATAGCGGTCCATCTCCAGTGGATCGAATTCCTCGGTACGTTCGAGGCCTTCCTTTTCCCACTGCGACAACACCTGTGCCTCGGTTTCGATTTCGAGATTTCTGAGCTGCTCACGCAAGCGAACCACTGTCTGGTCCAGCTCGGCGAGGTTGAAGCCGATGGTGTTGACCTGCTGCTCGAGACGCGAGCGATAGATGGACACCTCACCGGCGTTGTTGATCAGGTTCTCGATAAGGTCGGCGCGCACTCGAACCACTTCCTGCTGGATACGGTTCTGGTTGCGCCGATCGAAATGGATCTTGGGATCAAACGGCTCGCCCGGCAGGCGTTCACGCTTGCCGAAGTCGCTGACAGCCATTTCCGGCTGCGCCGTGGATTCCGGCTCCGGTTCCGCGGCTTCCGTTGCAGCTTCGGCAGATTGGCTCGGCGCCTGCGCGGCAGCCTCGCTTCCATCGACCGAGGACTCGCCCTCCGGCGCATCCTCGCCACGCATCAAAGCATGGAATTCATCGACAAGGTCAGATGCTTCGACGATCGGCGCCCTGCCCATCACCTGCTCGTTCATGCGATGCAGTCGGTCGATGGCACGCTGCATCAGCGAGAACATTCGAGTGGATACCGGCAAGTGACCGTCCGTCACCTTGGCCATCAGGGTCTCGATTTCGTGCGCAAGGTCGCCCATCGGGGTGATGCCCGCCATGCGTGCGCCACCCTTCAGGGTGTGCAGCAATCGTTGCAGTTCCTCGACCGGTTCCACATCGTTCTGGGCGTTGCTCCACTGCTCGAGGGCAGCATCCGAACCTTCCAGGACTTCACTGGCTTCCTCGAGGAAGACCTCTGCCAGCTCCTCGTCGAAATCCTCCAGTTCGTTGATATCGACAACTTTCAGTTCCCGCGGCGGAGCTGGCGGTGCAGGTGCAGGCGCAGGCTGGGAAGAGGGTTTGCTGGTCGCCTCGCCTGCCGTTTCGCTGCTCGATGCATGCGCTTCGGTTGCGGCAATCAGCAGCTTGCGACCCTTGGTGGTGGCCTTTTCCAGGCCTTCCACTGCTTCGAAGGATTTTTCCAGCGAGCTGACCTGGCGACGCACCACGCCGATGATTTCCTGCAGCAGGGCAATGTCTTCCGCCTGCAACGGCTGCTGGTTTTCGATCTGGATCTTGAGGTACTGCTCGAACGGGTCGACCATCTCGGAAATGCTGTGAGCGCCCGCCATGGCAGCACTGCCATTCAAGGTATGCAGGGCTCGCAACAAGTCATCGATGATTTCCTTTCCGGTGGCCGCCTCGCCCGACTCGACGTAATTCTCGATCTTGTCGACCAGTGCCGAAGCCTCTGCGCTGAAGATGCCATAGAGCACTTCGTCCATTGGCAACTTGCCAGTCGCGGTGCTGGTCTCCGGCGGCGGTACGTCTTCCTCCACGTCCTCTTCGACGGGCTCCTCGATCGCCGGGGCCTGGTCGGTTGCCTCTTCGACGGCTTCACCGATTTCTTCCGCAGCATCAACCATGGTCGCGCTCTGGCGATCGATTTCGCTTTCTTCCCCGGACTCGGCTTCCTGCCCGCTGGCGATAGCGTTGGCACGCTCCATCAGTGCATAGGGATCGAAATCCGGTTCGGTTCCGACTTCGAGTTGCTCGATCAATTGCGGCAATTTCTCGATCACCGACTCGATCAGGTCGAACATCGCATCCGACGGGTAGATCGTCTGGTCGATGACGCGGTTGAGCATGTTCTCGATCGACCAGGCAAATTCGCCGATAAGTTCCGCGCCGACCATGCGGCCACTGCCCTTCAAGGTATGGAAGGAGCGGCGCACGGTGCTGAGGGAATCCTGGTGCTCGGGGTTTTTCTTCCAGTGCGGGAAATGCTCCTGCAGGGAAGCCAGCTCCTCGCGGCTTTCCTCAAGGAAAATCTCGACAATTTCCGGGTCAACCTCGTCAGGCTGCGGACCGATGGAATGCGATCGCTCGACGGGGGCCGGCGCCGGCGGAGCCTTGGCAGCCGGCTCAGGGGCGGCGGCTTCGGGCTTCCTGGCGGGCTCCGGCGGAGGCGAAATGCTGTCTTCGGGTTCGGCATCGTCGCTATCGGCGTCGTCGGGAACGTAGCCGAGCGGGAAGCCAAGGGCCTTCACGCAGCTCTCGGCATTGTCCAGCATCGACTCCGGATAGCCGCGACCCTGTTGTACGGTTTCGAGGTAGAACTCGACGCTGACAATGGCATCTGCAAAACGGTCAAGATCCGCATCGGACGGGGTCTCGGAACTGCCGAAGATGCGTTGCTGGATGTAATGCCGGACCGATTCGAGCAGGTCGGCAGCGCGCTCGATTTCGAGCAATCGCAGACCGGCCTGGATCTGGTGAATCAACGGCGGCACCGGCCGCAGGATTTCGTCCTTGGTCGGCGACTTGATGAATTCGGAAATGGCATCCTTGACGCGCGCCAGGTTGATGATCGACTCGCGAATGACCGCCGACGATACCTGGTTGAAATCGGCTTCCTCGACACGCAGGCCCTGGGACTCGTCGTCTCCCGGCGTGGCGCTGTTTTCGCGGAAGACGGTCTCGACCATGCGCTCATCCAGGCTGGATTCGACGCGAATCAGCGAGCCAGCGATGTCCATCAGGATGTTTTCATTCAGCTCCTGGGTGCCACCGATGATCTTGTCGAGAAGCTGGCGATCCGCATCGATGCGCTCACGCAGCGAGCCAAGACCGAGCACGCCGAGCGTGTCCGACACCTTCTTCATGAGCTCGGCCAGTCCGGTCAGTTCGACAGGATCGTTCTTGCCCATGCGCACGAAAATGTCGAGCGTGTCCTTGACCCGCGCCAGGTCTTCCTTGATCGCGGCAGACACCGTCTTCATCAGGCTTGCATTGGGGCCACTCATGTCCTGGCTGGCCCTGCTCATGTCCTCGTCGCTGGGCAGCAACTCGCCAAGGCGGAAAGCTTCCTTGATGCCACTGACACGTTCGCCCGTCGACGCGGACTTGCCGACGTAATACAGCAGGTTGTTGATCAATTCGGACGGCGGATCGTCATCAAGCGCATCTTCGCCCTGGTCGATGACGCGCTTGATCTGGCGATCGACCTGGCCAAGCATCTGCTTCAGGCTGACACTCGCTTCGATACCGCCGTCGACCAGCGCCTCGATGGTGCCACTGACCACCCACCACAACTGGAAACTCATCGGCGAGGTCGCCGCCATTTCGAACTGCTCGGTGATGTCCTGAATCTGCTTCAGGGTTTTCGCATCACCGGACTTGAACCAGCCGAGCAGCGCCTGCTGGAATTTCGAGCGCAACTTGCTGGCGATTTCCTTGATGTCGCCCTGCGGCTGCTGGTCGCGGGCTTCGATAGTCTGCTTGCCACGATCGCTGAGACCCTGCGCGAAGACAGTGGACTCGGACAACAGCGCTTCGCCGCGTACCGATCGCAGGTCATTGAGAAGGGAAAGCAGGGCGAGTGGAAGATCACGCTGGCCGCTGACAATGCGCTCCAGGTAATCCGGCAATTGCAGCATGGCGCGCATCAGGACTTCGTACGCGTCCTCGGGCTCTTCGACCTTGCCGTCTACCAGCGCCTTGGCGACCTGCTCCATTTCCTGGGCAAGCATGGCAGCGCCATAGACTTCCACCATGCGCAGGGTGCCCTGCACCTGGTGAAGCGCGAGCAGGCACTCTTCAAGCTTCTGCTTGTCGTCCTGGTTCTCGACATAGGCTTCCAGCGCATGCCTTGCGCGCAGCAAGGTGCTGTCAAGCTCTGTCTTGATCCAGAGTAGCGAGTCTGATGCTACCTGCGTCATGCGCTCCGTCCTGCCCTAAAAGGACTTGATATACAGCCGCTCAAGCGTTCTGTTCTGCTTCTGCCTGGTCTTCGTCAGCCGGCCATTCGGTGTTGTCCGATGGCGCTTCGATCTTGTCCTGCTCGGCATGCATCTCGGCCGTCATGACCATGGTCTCGCCACCATCCATGTTCGGCAGCTTGAAGCCGGCGACCGACTTCCGGAGCTCGGTTGCCAGCGTTGCCAGCTTACCGATGTTGCGCGCCGTGGCCTGCGTGCCTTCCGAGGTCTGCGTCGTGATTTCCTGAATCACGTTCATGGTCCGGGACACGTCGGTTGCTGCAGTCGCCTGCTGGCGCGCGGTTGCCGAGATGGATTGAATGAGTGTTGCGATGTGGTTGGAGACCTTCACGATCTCGTCCAGTGCGGAACCTGCGTTCTCGGCAAGTTGCGCACCGCTCACCACGCCCGCGGTCGATTGCTCCATGGAGATGACCGCTTCGTTGGTGTCGGTCTGAATGGTTTTCACCAGGGCTTCGATCTGGCGTGTTGCATTGGCGGAACGTTCTGCAAGGCGCTGGACTTCGTCGGCCACGACCGCGAAGCCTCGGCCGGCTTCGCCTGCCATCGATGCCTGAATTGCCGCGTTAAGTGCCAGGATGTTCGTCTGCTCGGCGATGTCGTTGATGAGTTCCACGATGTCACCAATTTCCTGTGACGACTCACCCAGTCGCTTGATGCGTTTCGATGTTTCCTGAATGGTTTCTCGAATGCTGTTCATGCCGTCGATCGTGCGACGCACGGCTTCACCGCCCTTGTTCGCGATTTCCACCGACTGCTGCGCAACTCGGGTAGACCGGTCGGCATTGGCGGACACCTGCTCGATGGATTTCGCCATGGTCGAAATCTGCGAAGTAGCCTGCTTGATCTGCACCGTCTGGTTTTCCGATGCGTCTGCCAGGTGCGATGCGGTGGCCTGCGTCTGGCGGGCGGCTGCATCGACTCGGAGTGCCGTGTCGTTAACGGTCAATACGAGGTCACGGAGCGCTTCGATTGCGAAGTTGATGGAGTCGGCGATGGCGCCCGTGATGTCCTCGGATACCGTTGCCTGGACGGTCAGGTCACCATCTGCCAGCGAGCCAAGTTCGTCCAGCAGGCGGAGAATTGCTTCCTGGTTCTTGGCCTGCTCTTCCGCCTGGCGCTCGGCCGCCTTTCGCGTATCCGAGGCGACGGTGTACAGGAAGAACTGCAGTACGAACGCGATAAGACCGATACCAAGACCCACCCAGCCGTATTCCTGCTTGAACACGGTCGCATCCTGGCCTCGTGCGAAGGTCGCACGAATGGTACGCGTCGCCGTCAGCATGTCGTCCCGCTGCGAGATCAGCATGGCCTTGGCGGCATGCGCCTGAACCAGCGTGCCACCCAGGGAATTGATCGTCTCGACAGCGCCCTTGATTCGCGTGTAGAGCGTGTTGGCCGCGCGAATTTCGTCGCCAGCCGTGCTGTTGATGATCGGGGACAGGCCGAACTGCGGATCGCCATCGAACATGGCATTCATGATCTGGGCAAAGTAGGCGCTGTCACTGTCAATGCGGTTGGCCGCCACGGCAATGTTGCTGCCGCCACGCACCAGGGTGTTCAGGTCACGCAACAGCCGCTGGCCGAACGCACCCTGGCGACCCAGGTGGTAAAGCCAGGTGCCACGATTCTGCAGCGCAGCGTCGGTGGACAAGGTGTTGAGAATGCCATCCAGCTGCGCCAGCAACTCGGGCATGTCATTGTTGACCTGGTTGAGATTGTCGTTGGCAACGTTGGCCGAATCCTTGGCCGCCAGCACGACGCTCGCAGCATCGCGAACCTGGCCCGACCAGATGGTTGCCAGGATCTGGACTTCATCCTTCAGTTCGCCGGTGGCCCCGCCCCAGGCACCCTCGCCTTCGACCATCTGGCGGATGTTCCGCTCGAAGGACTCGCGACTGGTCTGCAAGGTCTGGAAGGCATCACGATCACCCTGCAGTGCCGCCTCCGCCGAGCCCGGAATGTTCTGCGACACCGAGCCGACTTCCGAAAGCATCTGCATGAAACGATCTTCAGCGTTCGAGTTGAGCGCGATGTTGAAATAGACAAAGAACGCGCCACCCACACCCAGAACGGTAATCACCGTCAGGATGACACCAAAGGTTCTGGATCTCGCCTGCGTCGTAGACATGATTCATCCCACCCTAAAAAACAAATACCCAATCGCTACCGCGCGCATACAGTGCACACTTCATTCTCAGTCGGCAGCCTGCAAAAATGTCTGGCTTTCAACCAGACGCCCGAAATCCATCACATACCAGGTCTCCGAGCCACGCTCGAAGCTGCCCGTAACAAAAGGTGTCAGCGCGGATTCCAGGCCTGATACCTTGTTATTCAAATCACCTTGATCGAAACGGCGAAAGCCCCTGACTTCGTCGACCATCAGGCCGGCAGGAATGTCTTCGTGGTTGACTGAAATCACGCGGGTGTTGCGTCCCGGCAATGATTCCTGACCACCGAAAAATTGCTGCAGATCGATGATCGGCAGCAGCTGGCCACGGACATTGGCGAGCCCCTTCAGCCAGTCCTTGCTGCCCGGCACCTTGGTGGCACCGGGATAAGTCATGATCTCGCGTACTTCACGGCGTTCGCTGACAAACAGGTGCTCGCCCACGCGAAAACCGACGCCCACCCAGTCGGTGGCAGCGCCGGTTTCCAGGCCACGACCAGCCGCCGCCTTGATGCAGCGCTGCTCCAGCGCAACCAGCAACTCGAAGGGCTGGTCGCGAAGTGCCGTGAGTGAGCTTGCCGTTTCCGTCATCTGCCAGCGCCCCTGGTCAGCCCTTCGAGGCCAGTGCCTCGTTGACCTTGTCGACCAGCTGCTTCTCGGTCACCGGCTTGACCAGGTAGTCGTATGCACCCTGGCGCATACCCCAGACCTTGTCGGTTTCCTGATCCTTGGTCGTGACAATGACAACCGGGATGTTCTGTGTCTCGGCATCCTTTGCCAGCTGACGGGTCGTCTGGAAGCCGCTCATGCCGGGCATGACGACATCCATCACGATCAGGTCCGGCTTGGCTTCCTTCGCCACCTTCAAACCAGTCTCGCCATCCTCTGCGATGACCGTCTCGAAACCGTTCTTCTCCAGGTGCGTTTTCAGCACGTGGACTTCGGTAGGTGAATCATCAACGATGAGTACAAGGGCCATCTTGGTTTCCTCCAATCGAATTTGTTTCTTTATATATCCAGGGAATCACGCCGACTTCTTGACATGATTCTGAATCGCTCCAAGCAGCTCGTCCTTGGTGAACGGCTTGGTCAGGTACTGCTCGGATCCGACAATGCGCCCGCGCGCACGGTCGAACAGTCCATCCTTGGAAGACAACATGATTACCGGCGTCGACTTGAACATGGCGTTATGCTTGATCAATGCGCACGTCTGGTAGCCATCAAGTCGCGGCATCATGATGTCCACGAAAATGATGTCCGGCCGGTGGTCGGCGATCATCGCCAGCGCCTCGAATCCATCGACGGCGGTCACGACTTCACAGCCTTCCTTCTTGAGCAGTGTTTCGGCAGTACGCCGAATGGTCTTGGAGTCGTCAATGACGAGCACTTTCAGACCATCCAGTCCGGATTCTTGCGCTTCGCTCCCCACCAGGACCTCCAAAAATCCCCTAACCTTGTCCGCGCACCAAGCATCATCGCTCTGCAGCGGACGCATCAGTACATAGATGGCTTAACATAACGGAATGGCAACGGGTTGCCAATCAAAGCCTTATGCACGATACGCTGCGCCTGTATTTCGTATCGGCATTCGTGTCATATTTGAGCTTTTAGCACAAGTTATTCGCTTAATCTATTGAAATACAAGCAAAGACGCCAAGCGGCGAAAAATCTCTGCCACCCGGGAGCAATAGCAGCATGTCAAGCCAGAAGAAGCGCCTTGCGGTGGTGATGGACCCCATCGAGCACATCACCCCCTACAAGGACACAACCCTTGCCTTCCTCCTGGAAGCGACTCGGCGCGACTGGACCCTGGAATACCTTGAGCTGGGCGGTCTTTACCTGCGCGATGGCAAGGCTTTCGGGCAGGCCGCGTCTCTGGCAGTGCGTGACAGCACCGACGACTGGTTCGATCGGGGTGACCATCGCGAACTGCCGCTGGGCGACTTCGATGTCATCCTGATGCGCAAGGATCCGCCCTTTGACCTGGAATTTTTCTACGCCACCCACATTCTCGAGCAAGCCGAGCGCGACGGCGCGCTGGTCGTGAACCGGCCACGCAGCCTGCGCGATGTCAACGAAAAGCTGGCCATCACGCAGTTTCCGCAGTGCTGCGCGCCCACCCTGGTCACCCGCAGCATCGGCCGGCTGAGAGCCTTCCTCGCCGAGCAGGAGCACATCGTGGTCAAGCCGCTAGACGGCATGGGTGGCGCCGAGGTCTTCGTGGTGCGCCCGGGTGACCCCAACACCAGCATGATTTTCGAATCGATCACGCGGAACGAAACCCGGCAGATCATGGCGCAGCGCTTCATTCCGGAGATTGCGGCAGGTGACAAGCGCATCCTGCTGGTGGACGGGGAGCCCTTCGACCATGCCCTGGCGCGCATTCCCGCCGAAGGCGAATCGCGCGGCAACCTGGCCGCTGGCGGTCGCGGCGAAGGGGTGCCGCTGACCGAGCGTGACCGCTGGATCTGCAGCGAGGTGTCGGCATGGGCAAAGGAGCAGGGCCTGCTGTTCGTGGGGCTGGATGTGATCGGTGACTACCTGACTGAAATCAACGTCACCAGCCCGACCTGCGTGCGAGAACTCGACGCACAATACGATGCCAACATTGCGGCACTGCTGTTCGATGCCATCGAGCAACGGCTGCCATGAGAAGCGCATGGATCCAGGCCACCTGCCTGGCCTTGCTGGCCAGCCTGCTACTGGCATGCCAGCAAGCTCCACAGCCCGAGCGTCGGCAACTCTTCGCCCTCGGCACCCTGGTCGATCTCACTGCGTATCCCGGCCAGGCTGACCACGTGGCTGCTTTCGATGCGGCAGAAGCCGCGCTTCTCGAGGAAGATGCCCGCTGGAGAGCCTGGCCGAATGCGCTCAAGCAAGCTGCCGACCTGGCCACCCTCAATCAGTCGCTGGCGGCCGGCGAGTGCGTGACCCTGTCGGAAGCCATGGAAGACGGGGTCCGCAAGGCCCGCGAACTGGCGGTCAGGTCGGGCCAGCGCTTCAATCCCGCCATCGGGCGGCTGGTGGAAGCCTGGCAATTTCATCGTGACGAGCGCCCGCCAGCACCCCCGCCAGACCCGGCCAGCCTGCAAGCCCTGCTGGCCGAATTGCCGAACATGAACGACCTGGAGCAAACACCGGCAGGCTGCTGGCGCAGCAACAACCCGGCCCTATGGCTGGACATGGGCGCGTTTGCAAAAGGACTGGCCGTCGACCGCGCCGCCGATGCCCTGCAAACCAGTGGCATTGACAACAGTATCGTCAACGCGGGAGGCGACCTGGTGGTCCTGGGCAGCGCCGCCGGGCGGCCATGGCGGGTCGGTATCCGGGAAACGCGCGGTGACGGCGTGCTCGCCGTTATCGAAAGCCAGGGCCGCGAGGCCATTTTCACGTCGGGGGACTACGAGCGGGCCTTTGAATGGGAGGCTGCGCGTTACCACCACATTCTCGATCCGGCGACCGGCATGCCCGCGACGGGAACGCACTCGGTCACCGTGATTCATGCCGACGCGGCCGTCGCCGATGCGGCGGCAACCGCCATTTTCATCGCCGGACCGGATGCCTGGCTGAACACGGCCCGACAGCTGGACGTACACCAGGTGCTGCGGGTCGACGCCAGCGGCGATATCGAAATGACCGCTGCCATGGCCACCCGCGTGACACTCGCGACCGACAGCATGGCTGCCATCACGGTGGTCGACTGATGTGGCGGCCCGGCGACGTGCTGGTCGTGCTCGCCGGTGCCGGGCTGGTGCTGGGCCTTGCCGTCGGCATTTACAGTAACGACCGGATCGACTCGGTCCATATCGTCAGCCACAGCCATGGTCCGCTCGACCTTCCTGCCTGGCAGGAAACCCGGCTCGATATCGAGGGACCACTCGGTACGACAAGCATCGAGGTCGACGGCGGCCGAGCGCGAATCGTCTCCTCGCCCTGCCGCCAGAAGCTCTGCATCAAGCGGGGCTGGCTGACCAGCGCCGGCGCTACCGTCGCCTGCCTGCCCAACCGGGTCAGCGTTTCGCTGCAAGGCGCAGACGCCGACATCGATGCTCTCGCGTTCTGATCCATGCAGGAATCCGGCCACCAGCCCGAACGATTCACGGCCCGCGACCGGGTCATTGCCGGCTATGCCGCCATTGCCATCGCCGTGCATGTACTGGAGGCCGGCATTCCCTCGCCCCTGCCCGGGGTCAAGCCGGGACTGGCGAACATCATCGTGCTGCTGGCACTGCTGCGGCATGGCATCTCGGTCGGCATCCAGGTCTCGCTGCTGCGGGTCCTGGTCGGAAGTCTCGTGATCGGCACATTCATGACACCAACGTTCATGTTGAGCCTGGCCGGAGCACTGGCGAGTCTCGCGGTACTGGTCGCCGGCGTGCAGGTTCCGCGGCGCCTGCTGGGGCCCATCGGCCTCGCCGTGCTGGCTGCCCTGGCGCACATGACAGCCCAGTTCCTGTTGGCATGGAGCGTGTTCATTCCCCATACCGCACTGTTGAACCTGTTGCCACTGTTGTTGCTGGCAGCACTGCTGAGTGGCCTGGCAACCGGTATACTGGCGGCGAAATTGCTGGATCGCATGGAACGGATCGCGCCGACCGGCGCTGGAGGACACGCGGGTTGAAACAGGTGGCCATGAAAGAATTCCTGCCCCAGGCAGCGAAGATTTCCTCGGCCGAGCGCCTGGTTACGACGCTGTTCTTCGCCATCATGATTCACGGCATGGTGATCCTCGGCGTCACGTTCACCGGCGAGGAGCCCGCGGTCGCCGACGGCAACACTCTCGAAATCACACTGGTACAGACTCGCCGCAGCGATATTCCCGAGGAGGCTGACTACCTGTCGGACCAGAGCCAGCAGGGGTCCGGCAATACCACCGAGCGCGTTCGGCCCGAATCGGCCATGAGCAGCCCGGACACCATGGCGCTGGAAGGACTGCCCGACGGCATGGACGTGGAGAACCGCCTCGAGGAGCGGCTGGCCGACGACGCCCCGGAAACCGATGAGCGGGACCTGCGCCAGGATGGCGGCGAGCGCGCCATCACCACGACCGGTGAAAGCCCGCTGCAGGCAGCCATGGCCGCCGAGGCGCCGGCACCCGCCGAGCAGCGCTTGCTGATCGCCCGGCTGATGACACCGGGGCTGGATGTTTCCGAGCCGGTGAACGAGACCAGTCAGCGTCCGCGCGCCTACGCGGACAATCCGCGCGAAAAATTCATCGCCGTCAACACCCGTGAATCGATCTATGCGCGCTACCTCGACGACTGGCGCCAGCGGGTCGAGAAAGTGGGCAACAGCAACTACCCGGCAGCCATTCGCGACAAGCAGGGCAGCCTGGTCATGGAAGTTGTGCTGAATGCCGATGGCACCATCCGCGACCTCGAGGTAAAGCGGCGTTCCGGCTTCCCCGAGATGGACGCGGCAGCCCTCGACATCCTGCGCACCGCCTCCCCCTTTGCGCCGTTCAGTACCGAGATGCGAGCCGAGGCCGATGTATTGCGCTTCGTCTACGAGTGGCGCTTTGGCACCGACGCCGGGGGCAGCGTCCGGGCATCCCGCTGACGCTTGCTCGCCGGGCCAGCTTGAGGGTGCCGGCCGAAAGGCCGATACTGGCCGCATGGAATCACCGCATCTCGACCTGACCAATCACTTCCTGATCGCCATGCCCAGCATGGATGACCCGAATTTTTCGCAATCCGTCACCTACATTTGCGAGCACGGCGCCGAGGGCGCCATGGGCATCGTGATCAATCGACCGATGGAAATCAGCCTGGGTGACGTGCTGGAGCAGCTCGACATCAATCACACCGGCCTGCCTGCGGAGCAGCAACCGGTCTATGCGGGTGGACCGGTGCTGGAAGAGCGCGGCTTCATCCTGCATCGACCACGCGGCGAATGGGAGTCGTCCTTGCAGGTGACACCGGAGATCTCGGTGACTACGTCCAAGGACATCCTGGCAGCACTCGGCGAAGGTCGCGGCCCGGCGGACGTGATTTTCGCACTGGGTTATGCGGGCTGGTCAGCAGGCCAGCTCGAGCAGGAAATGCAGGACAATGCCTGGCTGTCGGCGCCAGCGAGCACCGACATCCTGTTCAAGACCCCGCCAGCACGTCGCTGGCTGGAGGCAGCCAAGCTGATCGGCATCGACCCCCGCCTGCTGTCCAGCAACAGCGGCCATGCCTGACACCCCTCTCGACTCGCGACCGATTCTGGCCTTCGACCATGGCCTGCGGCGCATCGGTGTCGCCGTCGGAAATGCGCTCACGGCAACGGCATCTCCTCTCACGACGCTTGCCGCGCGGGATGGCATTCCCGACTGGGATGCCATTGGCACGATGCTGGCCGAGTGGCAGCCGCGCGCACTGCTGGTGGGTCTGCCGTATAATCTCGACGGCTCGCGGCAGGACATGACCGACCGCGCCGAAAAATTCAGTCGCCGACTGGCGGGGCGCTTTCAAATGCCGGTTCACCTGGTTGACGAGCGACTGAGCTCGGCCGAGGCCGAGCAACGCCTCAAGGAACTGCGCCAGGCAGGAAGCCGCAAGCGCGTAGCCAAGGGCGACATCGACAGTGCCGCCGCCTGCATCATCCTGGAGAGCTGGCTGGCAAAGGAAGGACAGGACACGCATGCCGCAGATTGACCAGAACGGAAGACTCGCACATTTGTTGACGCTTGACGGCCTCGGCGCCGCCCGGATCTCGGACTTGCTGGAGCGAGCGGCCGCTTTGCAGCAAGGTGCTGCACCGGCAGCGCATTGCCGTGGCCGCACCGTGGCCAACCTGTTCTTCGAACCCAGCACTCGCACGCGCGCCTCCTTCGACCTCGCTGCCCAGCGACTTGGCTGCCACGTACTGAACCTGGATCTCGACACTTCTTCCACCAGCAAGGGCGAGACCCTGCTCGACACGGCCAGGACACTCGCCGCCATGGGCGCCGATGCATTGGTCATTCGGCACAAGGAAGCCGGCGTGCATGCCATGCTGGCAGAGGCCCTGCCGGACACGGCGATTCTCAATGCGGGCGAGGCGCACCTGAATCACCCGACCCAGGGACTGCTGGATGCCCTGACGGTGCGGCAACGGCATGCCGATTTCAGCCAGTTGCACATGGCGATTGTCGGTGACCTGAAACACTCGCGCGTGGCGCGCTCGGCGGTGCACGTGTTTTCGCAACTGGGCATGGGCGAGCTGCGCCTGGTTGGACCGGATGCCCTGCTGCCGGAAGCCGACCTGCCAGGCGAACGCTACACCGACATGGACGCCGGCATTCGCGACTGCGATGTCGTGATGATGCTGCGCATCCAGAAAGAACGCATGACAGCCGGCAATATTCCGGATGCCTCGGAGTACGTCACCCGCTACGGTCTCGACGAGCGCCGCCTTCAGCTGGCGCGCAAGGACGCCCTGGTCATGCATCCCGGGCCGATGAATCGCGGCGTGGAAATCAGCGATGCGGTCGCAGATGGTCGACAGGCCGTCATTTGGAAGCAGGTCGAAAACGGTGTTGCCGTGCGCATGGCCGTCATCGAAACCCTGCTGGCCGGACGTCCGGCTTGAACCAGGATTCAGGAGATATCGGAATGGATCATTCGCACCGCGGCACCATTTTTGTCGAGGATGCCGAAGTGCTCGAACACCGGGCGTTCGATGGGGACCAGCATGTGCTGCGCGTGCGTGCACCCAAGTGCGCCGCCCGGGCAAGGCCAGGCAGCTTCGTGCACCTGTCCTGCGACCCGGCCCTGCCCATGCGTCGACCGATGTCGATCATGCGCGTTTCACCGGAAGATGGCTGGGTGGAGATGCTCTACAAGGCCATCGGCGAAGGTACTCGCTTGCTGGCGAAGCGCAAGGTTGGCGACGTGCTCTCGATGCTCGGTCCGATCGGCGTGCCGTTCAACCTGGATCCGGCACGGCCCCGTCCGCTGCTGATTGGTGGTGGTGTCGGCATCCCGCCGATGGTGTTCATTGCCGACGCCCTTCGCAAGGACAGGGCCACTGGCTGGAAACCCTTCGTCATCATGGGCTCTGAAGTACCGTTCCCCTTCAAGGTCCAGCCATCGAAGATCATGGTTCCCGGCCTGCCGGACGGCGTGATCGGCGGCATGCCGCTGATGGATGACTGGAACATTCCGTCGCGACTGGCCAGCCTGCAAGGCTATGCCGGCTGCTTCGACGGCTATGTCACGGAGCTTGCCGCCCACTGGCTGGATTCGCTGGATGAAGAGCAGAAATCGGAAGTCGCCATTTACAGCTGCGGCCCCACACCCATGCTGAAAGCAGTCGCAGGACTGGCTGCCGATTACGGCATCCCCTGCGAAGTCTCGCTGGAAGAGCACATGGCTTGCGCCGTAGGAGGCTGTGCCGGCTGCGTGGTCAAGGTCATGACCGACGACGGGCCGGCAATGAAACGTGTCTGTGTCGACGGGCCGGTGTTTGCTGCCGAAAAGGTATTTGCCCGCTGAGCCAGCAGCTACTGCCCTACAGTGCGTACCCGAGGATCAGCAGATTCGTGTCGGTATCGCTGCGCCCGGCAACGACGTTCTGCCGCTCCACCCTGAGGCTGAATGCACCAAACCGCGCTCCGACGCCGACACCGAACGTCCTGCCGGTCAATTGCCTGTCACCCCGCCACTGCGTAAAGCCGACCAGGCCATAGGGCTCGAACCAGGGTGCCAGCGGCCAGCGGAAACGCGCATTCGCCGCAACAACTTCACCAAGATCGTTCTCGTAGACACCCTCGTATTCGCCCGTGACCGTCGCCGTGTCGCTGTCGGCCTTGCCTATCCGGAAATCGAGGGAAACGTACTCGTTGGTGCGCCGCGAAAACCCGATCATCACGGCCGTGTGATCGTAGGTCAGTGCCGGGAAATAGGTACCCCGTGCATTGATGTACTCGGCATCGTAGGTGATGGCGATGTCCATGTAGGAAATCGTGAAGTCGCTCTGCGACTCCTCCCCTGCATGTGCGACGCCCGACAGCAGAACCAGGAAGATCAATGCTTTTTTCATGGCATTCCGTCCCATTCGATTGAATTCTCGCTCCCCGCCACGGACGTGCCGGTTCAGCCGAAATTGATCTTGGCCTCCAGGTTGGCTCTGGAGTCGGCGTTCCGCAGCGCTTCTTCCAGTTCGATCTTGCCCGACTGATAAAGTTCATAAAGCGAGTCATCGAATGTCTGCATGCCCTTCTCGGGGCTCTCCTGCATGGCTTCCTTCACCTCGTCGATCTTGCCCTTGAGGATGAGGTCAGCGATGTGCGGCGTGTTCAGCATGATTTCGACGGCAGCCACGCGCTTGCCATCCTTGGAGGACACCAGGCGCTGCGAAATGATGCCGCGCAGGTTCAGCGACAGGTCCATGAACAACTGCTTGTGCAACTGCTCCGGGAACATGTTCACGATGCGATCCATGGTCTGGTTGGCATTGTTCGCATGCAGGGTCGAGATAGCGAGGTGGCCGGTGCCGGACAGTTCCAGCGCCGCTTCCATGGTTTCGCGATCGCGGATCTCGCCGATCAGGATGACGTCAGGTGCTTCGCGCAGCGAGCTTTTCAGGGCGTTGTGATACGAATGGGTGTCCTGGCCGACTTCGCGCTGGTTGACGATGCAGTTCTTGTTCGGATGGGTGAATTCGATCGGGTCCTCGATGGTGAGGATGTGCCCGGAGGTGTTCTCGTTGCGGTGATTGAGCATCGCCGACAGCGTGGTCGACTTGCCTGATCCGGTTGCACCCACCATCAGCAACAGGCCGCGCTTGTGCATGATCAGGTCCTTGAGCACCTCGGGCATTTTCAGCGACGCCAGCGTCGGCACCTCGGACGGAATGTAGCGCAGCACCATGGCCACCTGGCCGCGCTGCTGAAAGACATTGACGCGGAAGCGGCCGACACCTTCCTCGGAAATCGCGAAGTCGATCTCCAGGTTGGATTCGAAGAACTGGATCTGATCGTCATCCATGATGCCGTAGGCCGACTTCCGGACGGTGTCCGCATCCAGCACCGTCTTGCCGACCGATACCGCCTTGCCCTCGATCTTGATCTTCACCGGCGCATTGGCAGTGAAGTACAGGTCGGAAGCGTTCTTCTCGACCATCAGCTTGAGTAGTTGGGAAATGTTCATGTCCGCTCAAATCCTTGCTGTTGCGGCGAGTTCCGGGTGATCAGAGCCGGTTGCCCTTGTCTTCCTCGATCAACTGCAAGGACGATTCGTCATCCTTGCCCGGCTGCTTGGTGCTCTTGCTTTCGAGCTTGATCCGGAGGCGCAGCTCGTTCTGCGAGTCTGCATTGCGAATCGCCTCTTCGTAGGAGATCTCGCCAGCCTCGTAAAGATTGAACAGGGCCTGGTCGAAGGTCTGCATGCCCAGCTCGTTGGACTTGGACATGATCTCCTTGATCTGCGCAACCTCGCCTTTGAAGATCAGGTCCGCAATCAGCGGTGAATTCAGCATGATCTCGAGAGCTGCAGAACGTCCCTTGCCACTGATATGCGGAATGAGACGCTGGGAAACGATGGCCTTCAGGTTCAACGACAGGTCCATCAACAACTGCTCGCGGCGTTCTTCAGGGAACAGGTTGATGATGCGATCAAGCGCCTGGTTGGCGCTGTTGGCGTGCAGGGTCGACAGGCAGAGGTGGCCGGTTTCCGCAAACTGCACGGCATATTCCATGGTGTCGCGATCGCGAATCTCGCCGATCAGGATGACATCCGGCGCCTGGCGCAACGTGTTCTTCAGCGCTGCATGCCAGTCTTCCGTATCCACACCGACTTCGCGCTGGGTGATCAGGCAGCCACGATGCGGATGCACATACTCGACCGGGTCTTCGATGGTGATGATATGGCCGCGGGTTTCCTTGTTGCGCACGCCGAGCATGGCAGCCAGCGACGTCGATTTACCGGAGCCGGTGCCACCCACGACAATGACCAGGCCACGCTTCGACAGGACCACATCCTTCAGGACAATCGGCAATTTGAGCTCGTCGAAGTCGGGAATGTCGGTGGTGATGGTACGCAGCACGCAACCGGCGCGGCCCTGCTGCACGAACGCGTTGACGCGAAAGCGGCCGATACCCTGCGGGCTGATGGCGAAGTTGCATTCCTTGGTCGAATCGAACTCCTTGGTCTGGCGATCATTCATGATCGCGCGTACCAGGATCGCAGCCTGGTCCGCCGACAAGGGCTTGTCGGTCACGGGCGTCATCTGGCCATCGATTTTCATGGCCGGCGGGAAGCCCGCCGTGATGAAAAGGTCGGATCCGTCCTTGGACTTCATCGCCCGCAGCAGGTCCTGCATGAATTTGATGGCTTGATCGCGTTCCATGGTGTTTCTCCGTCAGCAGCACCTGGCAACAAGGCCGGCGCTCGCGAACATTACATGAAGGTTTCCTTGTTGGCCGCCTTCGAACGGGCATCTTCCTTGGTGATCATGCCCTTCTTGAGCAGGTCCTGCAGGCACTGGTCCAGCGTCTGCATGCCCACGGCCTGACCGGTCTGGATGGCGGAATACATCTGCGCAATCTTGGCTTCGCGAATCAGGTTCCGGATGGCCGGCGTGCCGATCATGATCTCGTGCGCGGCCACACGACCGCCACCGACCTTCTTCAAAAGCGTCTGCGAAATCACCGCGCGCAACGATTCGGACAACATGGCACGCACCATGTCCTTCTCGGCTGCCGGGAACACGTCGACGATACGGTCGATGGTCTTGGCGGCGGAGCTGGTATGCAGGGTGCCGAACACGAGGTGACCGGTTTCCGCGCCGGACAGTGCCAGGCGAATCGTTTCCAGGTCACGCATTTCGCCCACCAGGATCACGTCGGGGTCTTCACGCAGTGCCGAGCGCAGCGCTTCGTTGAATCCGAGCGTGTCGCGATGCACCTCGCGCTGGTTGATCAGCGACTTCTTGGTCTGGTGCACGAATTCGATCGGATCCTCGATGGTGAGGATGTGACCGGCATCGTTTTCGTTGATGTAGTTGATCATGGCCGCCAGCGTGGTGGACTTGCCGGAACCTGTCGGCCCGGTGACCAGCACGATGCCGCGCGGCGTTTTGGCAATGTCCTCGAAGATCTTCGGCGCGTTCAGCTGTTCGAGGGTCAGGATTTCCGAGGGAATGGTTCGGAACACGGCGCCGGCACCGCGGTTCTGGTTGAAGGCATTGACACGGAAGCGCGCCAGCCCGGGGATTTCGAAGGAGAAGTCACACTCCAGGAATTCCTCGTAATCCTTGCGCTGCTTGTCATTCATGATGTCGTAGACCATGTCATGGACATCCGAATGCTCCAGCATCGGCATGTTGATCTTGCGTATCTCGCCGTCCACGCGAATCATCGGTGGGACGCCGGCGGACAGGTGGAGGTCAGAAGCGCCATTCTTGACGCCAAAGGCAAGCAGTTGCGCGATATCGACGGCCATCGGGTTCCCCTGGTGCTGATGGTTTGCTTCCGGCGCCTTGCCGCAGGGCAATCGCTCTGGAATGCTGTTTAAAGTATAGCTAACCGACTACCGAGGCAACATGACAGACCTTGCCAAGCGCCTGCAAGCCGTACATGAGCAAATAGTAGCCGCTGCGCGGGCTGCCGACCGTGATAAGGACGAAATCCGGCTGGTGGCCGTCAGCAAGACCAAGCCGTATTCCGCCATCGAGGAGGCCTGTGCACTGGGACAGCGGGATTTCGGCGAAAACTACCTGCAGGAAGCCATCGACAAGATCCGCCAGGCCCGGGAAGCCGGACTGGACGTCCGCTGGCATTTCATCGGCGCCATCCAGTCCAACAAGACCCGCGAGATCGCCGAGCACTTCGATTGGGTGCAGACGATCGACCGGATCAAGATCGCGCGTCGTCTCGACGAGCAGCGTCCGGCGGCGCTGGCGCCGCTGAACGTCCTCATCCAGGTCAATGTCGATGCGGAACCCCAGAAAGCCGGCGTGATGATGGATGAAATCACACCGCTCGCCGACTTCATCTCGGGCTGCCGCAATCTTCGCCTGCGCGGCCTGATGGCCATACCGGCCGCATCGGAAGACAAGGGCCGGCAGCGCGGCAGCGCCGAGGAACTGGATGCCTGCATGCGGCAACTGAACACCGATGGCTATTCCATGGACACCCTGTCGATCGGCATGACCAACGACCTCGATTCGGCAATCGCCGGCGGCAGCACCATGCTGAGAATCGGCACGGCGATTTTCGGCCCAAGGGTCTGATCGCGGTTCTGACCGCGGGTCGACCTGCAAGGATGACCCGAGCGGAAGCCCCGAGTTATCCTTGCAGCTCGGCGCCGTTCCGGGCGCGACCATTTCTTGGACACGGGACTCTCTAACAATGATGCAGGACACCACGATTGCATTCATCGGCGGCGGCAACATGGCCCGCAGCCTGATCGGCGGACTGATTGCCGGCGGCTGTCCGCCGGAGCAGATCTGGGCGGCCGACCCGCAAAAGGACACGCTCGACAGTCTCGAAGAAAGCTTCGGCATCCACGTGACACCGGACAATGCCGCAGCCACTGCGGCAGCCGATGTCATCGTGCTGGCCGTCAAGCCGCAGATCATGGGTGACGTGCTGTTCTCGATTGTCGATGCGGTACGCAGCAACAAGCCGATGATCATCTCGATCGCGGCCGGCATCACCGAAGCACTGATCAACAACGGCCTCGGTGGCGGTGCTGCCATCGTGCGAACCATGCCGAACACGCCGGCCTTGCTGCGCTGCGGCGCAACGGCGCTGTTTGCCAATGACGCGGTCAGCGAAGCCCAGCGGGAGAAGGCGGAATCCATTCTCCGCTCGGTCGGCATCGTACGCTGGGTCGAAGACGAAAAGCAGCTGGATGCCATCACCGCCGTTTCCGGCAGCGGGCCGGCCTATTTCTTCCTGCTGATCGAGCAACTCCAGAAGGCTGGCGAAGAACTCGGGCTGCCGCACGAAACCGCCCACCTCATGGCGTTGCAGACCGCCTATGGCGCAGCGCGCATGGCACTGGAATCCACCGAGGACCCCGGCGTGTTGCGCGAGCGCGTGACCTCTCCGGGGGGAACCACCGCTGCTGCCTTGAATCACCTTGCCGAACACGATTTTGCCGACATCTTCCGTAACGCGGTTCGAGCGGCCTGTGAACGCTCGGCTGAACTGTCCCGCGAAATCGAAGCCAGCGAGAAGGACGCATAAACATGGGCAGCAACCTCACGGGCGCAATCATCTTCCTGGTCGGGACATTGTTGAGTCTCTACACCATGGTGATCATGCTGCGCTTCGTCATGCAGTTGCGGCGCGTCGATTTCTACAATCCACTGTCGCAATTCACGGTCAAGGTCACGAGCCCGCTGCTGAGCCCCCTGCGGCGCATCATTCCGGGATTCCGCGGCATCGACATCGCCTCGCTGGTGCTGGCCTATGTCTTCTGCCTGCTGACCATCGCGATCATCCTGCTGATCGCCGGTGCCGGGATTGCCCCGGCCATGCTGTTCTGGTTCGGGCTCCTCAAACTGCTGCTCGTGACCCTGCAACTGTATTTCCTCACTCTGATCCTGCAGGTGATCCTGTCGTGGGTATCGAGTGGTGGCGTGCACCCCCTGATGGGCCCGCTGTGGAGCATCAACGAGCCCTTGCTGCGTCCGTTTCGCAAGTTGATTCCGCCACTGGGCGGCTTCGACCTTTCGCCACTGTTCGCGTTCATCCTCCTGCAGTTCCTGAGCTACCTGGTGCCCCTGCCCGGCATCCTGCGTTGAGCGAGGAAGCACCCTGGTCCCTGGAGCGCGACGACCTGTTGCTGCGGCTCAAGGTCCAGCCCCGGGCAAAAGAAACCGCCTGGGCAGGCCGGTTCGGTGATGCGTTGAAGGTGCGCCTGGCTGCCACGCCCGTTGATGGCAAGGCCAATGCGGCACTGCTGCGCTGGCTGGCCGGCGAATTCGGCGTACCGGTCGGCCAGGTCACCCTGGAGCGCGGCAGCAACACCCGCCTGAAGCGAGTGCGCATAAAATCGCCAGCCCGCTACCCCAGTTGTATCGAACAGACTTGAAATTCTTGTCAAAAAAGCGTGGTCTATAGTTTCAGAGACCGGCCCATCCATCTCCTCGGAAAGGGCCAGGCGCATCAACCCGGAGGATGTCACCATGTCGAAATTCCGTTCGCTCGTCGTATTCCTGGCCGCCCTGCTCGTACCGGGCGTTGCCGTCTCGGGTGGCACCGAGGACTTCGGTGACTACCGCGTTCACTACAATGCCATTGCTACCGATCGCCTCGCGGCCGACGTGGCTTCCGCCTACGGCATCGTACGCAGCAAGAGCCGCGCCATGCTGAACATCTCGATCACCAAGGACGTCCCGGGCACCACCGGCATATCCGTTCCCGGCAAGGTCAAGGTGGTGGCAAGCAACCTGACTGGCCAGGTCAAGGACCTGAACCTCCGCAAGGTCGAGGAAACCGGGGATTACGCAGCCATTTACTACATTGGTGAAGTCAGCGTTTCCAATGGCGAGACCCTGCGTTTCGACATCACCGTCACGCCCGAGGGGTCCGGCGAGAGTTACAGCATCTCCTTCCAGCAGCAGTTCTTTACCGAGTGATCCAGCCTTTCTGAAATTGCGGGGTAATTCGCAAGATGCGGATTACCCTGCAAATACAGGTAAAAAACGTCACACCTGTGTTTTCACTTGTGATATTTTTCTTGCCGGAACTTTCGCTTTATCAAGAAAAACGGCGGGGGTTTTTCTCGAACCATTCAACCTGAGGAGCTCAACCAGATGGCTGCCAAGAAAAAAGCTGCTGCGAAGAAGAAGACTGCAAAGAAGACTGCTGCTGCACAGAAGCCGCCAACCAAGTCGGAAATCTTCAGCAACATCGCTGACGAAACCGGCCTGACCAAGAAAGAAGTTGCGTCGGTCTTCGAAGCACTGAACGGCCAGATCAAGAAGAACGTCGGTCGCCGTGGTCCGGGCCTGTTCACCGTGCCGGGCCTGATGAAGATCAAGGTCATCAAGAAGCCCGCCACCAAGGCGCGCAAGGGCATCAACCCGTTCACCGGTGAAGAGACCGTCTTCAAGGCGAAGCCGGCACGCAAGGCCGTCAAGGTCCTGCCGCTGAAGGGCCTGAAAGACATGGTCTGATGCCCGTCGCCTGGCAACAGGTATCGCGCATGAAGAAACCGGGGCACTGCCCCGGTTTTTTTTCATTTTTCGAGGTACTGCTCGGCCAGGTGTTTCTGGCGTATGAATTCCGAATGTCGCACGTAGAGAAGATCTGCAATCCGCCTGACCAGCAGCTCTTCCTCCGGATCCAGGCTGCCATCGGACAATGCCACCTGCCAGAGCTGGCCGATGATCTCGCCGCGTTGCGACTCGCTCAACGCATCCACCAGCTGTCGGGTGAAGCCCTGCAGGGAAACCATGTGTTCCGCTTCGCGACCGGCGCGAGCCATCAACTCGCCGCGCTCCTCGTCATTCAGGTTGAAACGCGTACTCAGCAAGCGACGGACGACGTCCATTTCGGCGGGGTGCTCTTCCTTGTCGGCCCGGGCCACTTCGATCAGCAGGATGGCAATCGCCATGTCCAGCTCGTGACCCGGCTCGACCTTTGCGGTCGACTGCTCCCCCAGCAAGTGTCTCACCAGGTCCAGCATTTCAGAATCCGAAGCTGAACTTCAGGGAATAGGATTCGCTGTCACCGACCTTGTCGGCCTCGACCGCCAGCTGCAATGCCAACAGCGAAAAACGTGCGCCGACGTATTGCCGGGTCAGGCCGGCTTCGCTGTCCACCAGGCCTGTGGATGCTGCCGGGCTGGCATCGCCCCACACGCGTCCGACGCCGGCATACGGTGTGAACGGTCCGAAGCCCTTGGAGATGGAAAGGTCCAGCGAGCGCGTGTTGAGCGCCAGCTCGTCCACGCCCTCGAGACGCGTCGTGCTGACCCGCAGCCCCACGGCCGGCGTGGCGATGCCACCTTCGACCAGCGCATAGCGCAGTTGCGCGCCAACGATATCGACATTGGTCGACGGCGCCTTGGCCAGGAATGCGCCGACATCGAATCCCAGTGGCAGGCCCTTGTTCACGCTCAGCCTGGCCAGCGCCAGGTTCGACGTGCTGTCCCCGCTGGCCAGTCCCCAGATGGACTCGTTCGCGATGGTCACCGAGCTGAACTCCACGCCGACATCGAAACCAACAATGCCGTATGGCTCGGCAGGCTGCAGGCCCTTGTAGGAAACCAGCGCGGTCAGGTCTTCGTTGAGCAGATCGAACTGGGACTGGTCCAGCGTGCCGATCGCATCGAGATCATCTGCCTGTACCAGCAGCGGACAGCACAGCAGCATGGCGAGCATTGCGTTACGCAACATCAGTTTTTGCTCCATTCGTGATTTCAGGATTTCGAGGTCATGCCGGAGCATGCGTGACAATGGCTTCACGCAAGCTGTTGAGCTTGCCATGAAAGAAATGGTCGGCTTCCGCGAACATTTCGAAAGCAGGCGGCGGCTCCAGCCCCT